>QMPB01000356.1 GCA_003648395.1 Bacteroidota bacterium | reverse complement strand
TTTGAAACCTGCGCAATATTAAGATCCGTAACGCTTATTTTACCTGAATTATAGTATTTATATTTAGTAATATCAAAAGCTCGCATAGCAATGGTATCGCTCTTGGCAGCAATATAAAGTTGATTTTGCTGCATATTAAACTTTACAACTTCCAAATATATTCGTTGCTTAAAATCTACTAATTGCTGCTCAACAGTATTCTTTACAATTTCAAGATTACTCTCTGCCATTATCACCTGCCCTTCGCGTTGTCCCCAATCGTAAATCGGTATTTTCAAGCCTAGGCTAACTTTCTGTTGATCCTTTGGATTTTGGTACGCTGCATGCAAGTTATCTGCATTTTGAGTAAAACCAAATACGGCATATAAATCAGCATTAAAACCATTGGCTTTTTTCGCTCTATCAAGTTCCGAATTTGCCATTAGCAATTTTAAATTATGCTGCAATATTTCAGAACTATTTTTAATGGCCATATCCAAAGCCTTTTGCTTATCTACAATAAAAAAGTCCTGAGGCTTAGGGTCCTTAAGAATAATATCCTCTGAAAGTGGCAGCCTTAAAAAAGACTTAAACTTCACCAATGCATTATCATAATTAAGCCTAGCCATCTCTTGTGCCGATTGCGATTGTAAAGATTTTAGCTCCAATTGCAATAAATCATTCTCTTCTATTTTGCCCAGCGAATACCTTCCTTTAGCAAGCTTATATAAAGTATCATAATTTTGCACATTAAGTTCTTTAATACTTAAAGTCATCAGTGCTTTTAGTAATCTAAAGTAATAACTAACAGCACTTAACGACACTGTTTCTACAGTTTCGATATATATTCGCTGCGACTCATCATATTTTAATGGTTCTATCTTCTTACTCCATTTATATGGATTATAATTGAATAATGGCTGACTAATTCCAATATTTAATGGCGTAGAAAGATAATTGCTCGTTGCTGATGTGTCATAATAATTATCAACCTTTTGCAGCCCACTACTGAGGAATACACTTCCACCAGTATAGCCAATAGTCTTTTTAATTTGCAATTCTCCAGAATAGGCTATATATCGCTGCCCTACATACGATTGACTACCATCGGGATTAGTATAGTTTTCGTAAGCACGATTCACATTAGGTATAATCCCCACAAAATCCAATTGAGGAAGGAGGCTCCTTTTATATGTACGATACGACCAGTAATTTCTTACCAAATTATGTTTAGCAATCTGTGCATCAGGAGATTGCTTTTGAGCAATTTTAATCACATCTTCCAGAGAATATGATTGCATTTGAGCAGTAATATTCTGACTCAAAACAAAAAACAATACTATTATTAAAGCCCTCATATTTATAACTTTATATATTTTATTAATATATTTCATCGTTTTTATAAAATCTACTCATATCTTAATGCCACTACAACATCACCTTTTGCTGCTTTTTTGGCTGGCATATATCCAAATACAATTCCAACTCCTGCCGACACAAAAAACGAAACCATTACAGAAAACCACGATACAATAGTCGGAATTTCAGTAAGCTTACCTATAATAAAAGCAAGGCCTACACCAAAGAATACACCTATTAATCCTCCAAATAAAGAAATAATAGAAGCCTCTACCAAAAATTGAAAAACTACATCCTTTGCTGTTGCTCCCAAAGAGCGCCTTATTCCAATCTCTTTGGTTCGCTCAATTACTGATGCCAACATAATATTCATGATACCTATACCTCCTACTATTAAGGAAATACTAGCTATTGCTCCCAATACTATATTGAAAATATTCCTAGTTTTTTGCTCCTGCTTCAATAATAACTCTGGCACTGTAATAGTATAATCACTAGCGCCAGAATGCTTACGCTGAAGTATTCTGTCAGCAATTTCGGCAGTAGATTTTAATTGATTTGCTTCAAACACCTGAACTATTATTGTACTTATCTGATTTCTATTAGGATCTTTATAATCATCATCTTTCAACATCCTTTCTGTAATCTTAGATTTATCATTATGACGTTTGAGATACGATTGTAGTGGAATAAATACAGACATATCAATATTTCCCAATGCTACATTATCGCTTAAACCACTTGATTGACCTCTTTGTGTTAATATCCCTATTATCTTATACCAGCTTTTACCACATTTTATATCTTTTCCTATTGCACTAGTTTTAGGAAATAGTTTACTCTTTAGATTATGGCCAATAACACACACCTGAGCCGCATTTGTATAATTCCTCATTACAGGAAACTTTCCGTGATCAAGGCCTAATTGATAAACTTTATAAAAATCATCATTAACTCCCGATAAACTACCATTAACTCTTTTCCTAGAAAACATAATGGAAGACTCATTGCTCGATTCAACTCCAATATACTTTACCGTGGGAATTATTTTTTTTATGGACTGAGCTTCCTGCAAATTTAATCCTGCAGATAAATTTTCTTTAGATTTATTGTCTTTATCATCCTGACTTGCTTCTACTTGCCCATTGCCACTATCTCTAAAATCAAGTTTTTTAGCCTTAATAATAATATTATTAACACCTATCAATTTCATTTGTTCGAGCACTTCTTTTTTAGCTCCATTACCAATTGCCAGCATTGATATTACAGCTGCAACGCCAAAAATTATCCCCAAAGCCGTTAAAAAAGTTCTCACTTTATTAACCACCACAGCATCAAATGCTATTCGCAAAGTGGTATGAATTCTTGCTATATCTTTACTCTTAATATTCATTTTATAGTCTTTTAAAACTCCAGTCTTTTGCTCCTTCAGGAATCTCAATAAATATATCTTGACCTTCTTTTAATCCCTCTTCTATAATTAGATAATCCTGATTTGATTTGCCAGCTTTTACTTCTACTTTATGATTATCCGAATAAACAAACGTAATACTATCAACAGTATTTACACATTCTATTGGCACAAACATAACAGAATCTATTTTCTGAATTATAATAGTATTCTTTGTAGTCATTGCAGGGCGCAAATCACTATCTTCACCTTCTACCTCTATTATAACCTCAAACACATGAGCACTAGATGCCTGAAGCTCCTCTCCAATATTCGCCACATGCGCCACTTTCCCTTTTAAATGCTTATTGGGAAATGCATCCACCATAATTGCAACTTCCTGATCAACCCTAATTAAACTTATATCAATTTCATTAATATATGTTTTAATATTCATCTTACTCAAGTCGGGGAGTTTTGCAACCACAGGATTCCACCAGTTAATTGTAGAACCTGTTTTAGTTTTTCCTCTCCAAGAGTTCTCATAAATAAGCATTCCCGCTTGTGGTGCATTGATCGTAAACTTTCGTAAAACTTCTTGCAACATCTCCTTTTTTACATTTACTTTTTGATAATCGATAATGGCAGTTCGAACTATATTTTCTTCCTTTCGTCTCTTCAGATTATAATTATTAAGCATCTGATCATACCTCCGCTTTGCTTTTACAATGCTTATCTTAAGTTTCTTTATAGTTATTGGCGTTTCGTATTTAGAATTATCGAGCTCTATTTCTAATTCTTCTATTACATATTGCTGATTTACTAACTCATCTCTTGCCGAACGTAGTGTTAATGCTGAATCCAAACGCGATCTATTTATCGAAGCTGTTAGTTTTTCCAAATTGGCATCAATTTCTTTCTGTTTATTCAATACCGGTGTAGGGTCTATCTTCGCTATATAATCTCCAGAATCTACTATTGTGCCTTCATCAATTATATGATTAAGCTTAAGTTCCGAAGTAACACCCACCGAACGTAAATCTTGAGGTCCCATTATACGAGTAGAATTTTTTGCAAACAAATCGCCACTAGTACTTATACTAATAACAAATTCACCATATTCTACTGTTGTGGATATATAATTAGAATTCTCTTTGGGTTGTATTAATAAGTATGATAAAATCAGTATTACTATTACAATTACGGATACAATTATTTTGTTTTTTTTCATTATTCTCAATGTAGTATAACTATCTTTTTATAATTAAGCATCTTAATCTGTAAAGATATTACTTTTATTACAAATACTATTATTATAATTAATTATATTACATAATTATAGTTGAGAAATGTGAATTATGAATTAGTAATAAGAGGTTAGGATCCTTTTATCAATAAGCGGTTCAATATCGAGCATAGATTTTTTTACCTTAGAAAACTCTTCTGAATACAATAAAACAAATTCTTTTGGCTGGATATATCTACGAATAGCTGCCGATTCTATTATTATTCTGTTATTAAAATCTATAATTCTTTGTAAAACAGTAATAACCTTCGGCAGAGATTCATCTTTTGATTCTATATAGAAAACCTTATTAGCACCTGCCTTTAGCATTTTAGAGCTATCTGTATTTTCATTAGGATTTATTTCTTCCCAAATTTTATAATCATCATTTACATCCACTATTTTCATTTTATAATTATGACTATGAAAATGTGATGATATTTTTATGGCAATGGGGGTTTCTATTTTAAACTCCCTTATAATTTTTTGAGCATAAGTTGTTTTACCAACATTACGACTAGTACCACTAATTATTATAGTTTTAGGAGCTTTTATCATTAATGAATAGATTAAAATTATTATAAAAAAGTACTGTAATAATTATGGGATATGCATATACTTATGATTCTGAATAGAAACCTTCCATTTTGGATTTTCCAGAGCATAATCCACAATTTGCTGCATCATTTTTTCAGATTGGCTCCATTCTGGCTGAAGATATAGCATACAATCCTCTCCCACTTTAGCAGCATTTATTTCTGCCCATTTAAAATCTTCGTCAGTTTGTATAATTACTTTTAATTCCGAAGCCCTAGGGAATATCTCTTCCAATGGTTTCTTAGTTTTTTTTGGAGAAAGGCAAATCCAATCCCAATCTCCTGTTAGGTGAGCCACGCCAGATGTTTCGATATAGGTTTTAAAACCTGCTTCTCTAACTTTATCCGTAAAATACTTTAGATTATAATTAGATGGTTCACCACCAGTTACAACCACTGCTTTAGCATTACATTCAAGCACCTGCGCTATTACGCCATCCATTTCTACAGGAGGATGCAAAAGAGCATTCCACGATTCCTTAACATCGCACCAGCTGCAACCAACATCACAACCACCAATACGAACGAAGTAAGATGGCATACCAGCATTAAATCCTTCGCCCTGAATAGTATAAAAAGCCTCCATTACAGGAAGCATCTTGCCTTCTGCAAGTAATCCTTGCGTCTTTATATTTAATTCCTCTATTCCCTTCAAACTTATATTTTAATCTATATTAATTTCTATTCTTCACCCTTCAAAAAAACCACATAAGACACATAAGGAACATAAGCTCACTTAAGGTTCATGCTTTGTTTTTGTTGACTTCACTCTTCACTGTCATCCTGAGCGTAGCCGAAGGACTCCCTTCACCCTTCACCCTTCTCCCTTCTACCTTCTACCTTCTACCTTCACCCTTCAAAAAAACCACATAAGACACATAAGGAACATAAGCTCACTTAAGGTATTCATGCTTTAGTTTTTGTTGACTTCACTCTTCACTGTCATCCTG
>QMPB01000355.1 GCA_003648395.1 Bacteroidota bacterium | reverse complement strand
GCTGCCAATAATGGAAAATTAAGTTGCGCGCGGTATTTGTCGTAAACTTCATGCCCAGCTTCAATATCGTGATTGCCTACTGTGGCTGCTTCATAATGCATAAAATTCATTATTTGACTCAAAGGATGCTCTTTTGCATCGCTAATATAGTTTGCATAATATATAGCTGGAGTGCCCTGCAGAATGTCTCCGTTATCCAATAAGATTACATTATTGTTTGAATTTCGTAAGCTGTCGACATAAGTATAAACAGAGGCTAAACTTCCACTGCGTGTTTTATCCCTTACATAATCAAAAGGGAAGAAACTGCCATGTACATCTGTTGTTTCAATTATAGAAATGGAGATTTGTTCCTTATGCTTATTGTTTAAATTACAAGCAGATAATGTGATTACTATTATTGCTAAAAATAGATAAGATAATTTCATCGAATATTGAATTTATTGATTTTGGCTAAGATAGTAATTTTGAATTTTATAGAACAAAAAAAGCCAGATATTAATTAAAATATCTGGCTATTTTTTTAAAATAATAATGGTTTATTTTCCACCACATTTGCCTTCACCACATTTTGAAGTTTCAGTAGTTTTGCCTTCACCACATTTAGCTTCAGCATTGTCATCAGTTTTAGCTGATATTTTAGCTACAAAAGCATCCATTTCTTCTCTAGTGATTTTGCTATCTGAATCACTATCAAGTTTAGTAAACATCATATCATGACCTGCAACAAACTCTTCTTTTGATAATAAATCATTACCATCAGTATTGAATTTATCAAACATTTTGCAACCTTCTTTAGTAAGGCTACCATCACCATCTGTGTCTTTTTCAGAAAATTCAACCTCACCATGAGCACTGAATTCTTCTTTTGAAATAAAACCATTACCATCAGTATCTACTGAAGCAAAATGATCTTCTTTTTCTTCAGTTACTTCAGAACTGCCACATTTGCCTTCACCGCATTTGCCTTCACCACATTTTGCATTTGAATCTTCAGTTTTTACTTCCTCAGAACAATCGCTTCCTTCGCAATTACATGAAGTAACTCCTAATGATAATAATACTGTAAAAGCAATTAAGCTTAAATAATTTGTAATTTTCTTAGTTTTCATAATTAATGTTTTGTTATTTATTTATAGTTTATTTCAATTTATTATAAAGAATTTCTTTATGTGCCAAAAATATGTAAATAATCTGATGCCTTTAATAGTAAATAAACTGATAATAAGCATGTTTAATATTATTCCGTAGTTTCGGTTTTATTTTGATAATTTACGAAATAGGCTTTCCATACTAATTCTTCCTCCACCGTATATAGTAATAGTAAACAACATTATTAAATAGTAAAGAGGTATTTCATAGCCATTATTACTTGCTTCAAATCCATTAGCACCATGTACAGTAAATATAGCTACAAGCATAATTACCATTAGTGGTATAGATATTAATCGAGAAGCAAATCCTATTAGCAGTAATACAGCTCCAGCTACCTCAGTTGTGGCCGCAGCATAAGCATTTAATAATGGTAGTGGATAATCCATGCTCTCAAACCAGCTTGCTATTGAATTAATGTCATTCCATTTCATCATTCCTGGTTTCCAAAAACCATAAGCAAGTACTAATCGCATTGCTAGTAAGGGTAAATCTTTCATTATGCTTAATTTCTCTGAAATTATATCGCATACTCCTATCATTTTACATTTCATATATTTTTGTTTTATTCTTTCTGTTTTTATCGAAAAATTCCTTGTAGTTTTTTTAAAGAGAAACTTTATGTTTGATTATAAAGTTTCTCTTTAGGGTGTGTATAAAATTTAATAAACCTTGCTAATAAATATGGTCTATATATTTGCAAGACTTTCTGTTATTTAATTACCACCACATTTGCCAGATCCACATTTGCTTTCTTTAGCAGTTTTAGTCTCTTTTTCGCTTGTCTTTGTTGATTTTTTCTCCTTTTTAGAAGTCTCTTTCTTTTCTGATTTTTTTTCTGCCTTTTTTTCAGGTTTCTTTTCAGTAGATTTTCCTTCACCACATTTTCCTTCGCCACATTTCCTTTCAGAAAATAAATCGCTGTTTACTTCTGCAAAAGCAATCATTGTTGTTTCGTCACTTAACTGTGAAAATGTAGTTTCTGAATTTGATTCTTCTGATAGTTGAGTAAAGCTTACTGTTGCTACTCCTAAAATTGCCATTACTGATAATAGCATTGCTGTTTTTGTAATTTTCTTAATCATAATATTTATATTTTCTAGGTTTATATTGCAAGATTACAATCGCAATCTTGTTGGTTTGTAATGATAGTCGTATAACATTTCAAAACCTTACAATAAAATTAAAAAAATATAAATTAATTGTGTTTTTTCTGAGAAGGGTAGGTGTAATAAGTTGGTAATCTATTTATTATCTATTAATTTTGATAGTTTGTTTTTTTGCTCTTCAGATAGATTATGAAGAGTTTTAGGGTTCTCTATATTTGAGAAATCTTTAATATGAGTGCTTATTTCTGAAGATTGTTCTTCAAATCTACGACATAAGTTGCAATTTGTAAGGTGCATTTTTAGCCTTAGCCCATCAATTATACTAAGTTTTTCAAATTCGCGTTTTGAGATAAGCAGCGTTGCAGTATCACAACTTAGCATCATACCATTCTTTATCTTCTTCAATACGCTATTATTACTCATCTATCCAGTTTTTTTCAATGCATTCTCTTAATTGTAATCGTGCTCTATGCAGTATTACCCATATATTAGACGCCGTACATCCTGTTTCCTTACAAACTTTATTGGTTTCTATATCTTCCATAACTTTAAGTACAAATACGGCTTTGTGTTTTTCGGGTAATAATGCTAAGCACATTTCCATTATTGCCTGAAATTCGTTTTGGTGAATTTGTCCATCTGCAGCATTACTCCAGTTGGAAGGGCCTCGGTTATTATCCCAATGGCCTTCAAAAAAACCATCTTCCTTAAATGGATTTTTATATTTTGATTCAGAAATTTCGTTTCTGGTTGAGCTTTTTCTATAATAGTCTATTATTTTTCTTTTAAGAATAGAGAAGAGCCATGTTTTTTCGGTACTATCACCACGAAAATTCTCCATAGATTTTAGTGCAGAAACAAAAGTGTCTTGTAATAAATCCTCAGCGATAGTTGATGAAGATAGACGCGAATAAGCATAATTATATAGCAAATCTCCATAATTGGAAATCCATAATTTTGGATTTATTAGGTCTGTATTATTGGTCATTAATAATATATTATTATTGCTGTAGATTTATTACTTCAAAAATAGATAAAAAAACTGAATAATAATATTGTTATATATTTCTTTATCTTTGAGAAATGAATAAGATTAATCGTAGCCATTTTATAAAAACTATGTTTACTGGTGCTATAGCATTGCAATTACCATTTGTATTTTCGTGTAATACTAGTAATATCAATGGTGTTACATTAATAATTGAAGACAAAAAGTATTCTATTAATACAATAGATTTAAAGCTAATTCTTGATATTCTTATGCCAGAAACAACGGTTGGTCCAAGTGCCATGGCATTAAAAGCTGATGTGTATTTATTTTGGCTTCTTGCTGACCAAAAAGTGGATTTAAGTCGTAAACTAAATCTAGCTACTTCAATTAAGCGAATCAACGATTTTTCTGATGAAAAGTATAATAGTAGTTTACAAGAGTTGTCGGTTAGTAAACTTCAGGAAGTTATAAAAGCGGTATCGAATACCACATGGGGCGAAACGGATTTATCGTTGCTAATGACGGTATGTTTTGAAGCTATGTTTGCAAACCCTATTTATAATTGTAATACCGACTATATAGGCTGGAAATGGTTAGAATATACTGCAGGAATTCCTTTCCCTTCCATAGAGAATAAGTATCCAGAAATTATGAAAATCAATCATCTTAAATAAGCATTATGACTAATAGAAAGACAATATGTGTTATAGGTAGTGGTGCTGGTGCTGGGCCTATAATTTACGAATTATCTAAAGGTGGTCATAAGGTTATTGTATTGGAGAAAGGTCCTTGGCTGAAAACTGAAGATTATTCGAAAGACGAAATATCAATGACTAGGCGCGATGTTGTAACGCCATTGCTAGAAGATGAGCCTTATGTAATAGAACGTCAACAGATAAATGGAGAATGGAAAGCTAAATCAAATGCTATTGGTGGGCAAAATTTCTGGAATGGAAGTGTAGTTGGTGGTTCGTCAAATTTTATGAGTGGATATTTTCATAGAATGAAGCCTGTAGATTTTAAACTACTCTCTGCCTATGGTAATATTGATGGTGCTAATATTGTTGATTGGCCAATTTCTTATGATGATTTGGAGCCTTATTACGAAAAAGTAGAAAGAGTTGTGGGTGTTTCAGGAAAAGTTGTAAAGCATAAGTATTTAGAACCTCGCTCAACTTCAGATTTTCCTTATAAACCTCTAATGGAGAACTATGTTTCTTCACTTTTGGACAAAGCGGCGGCTAATGTTGGTATAGAAATGATTCCTAATCCTAGGGCTATTTTATCTTCTAAAAAAGGAGATAGAAGTCCATGTTATTTATCCAATTTTTGTGGAAGTTACGCTTGTAGCTCCGATGCCAAAGGAAGTTCACGTGCTGCATTAATTAGTGATGCATTAAAAACAGGAAATGTGCAAATTATTCCTAAAGCTAAAGTTTTTCATTTGGAAACTGATGGAGCAGGAAAGATTATAAAAGCTCATTATCATAGTGAGCAAGGTGATAAGTTTATTGAAGCAGATATATTTGTGGTAGCGGCGCAGGCTATTGAAACTTCGCGCTTATTATTATTGAGTAAGAATGCAAACTTTCCCAACGGATTGGCAAATAATAATAATCAGGTGGGTAAAAATTTGATTTTCTCGGCTGGTGGAGTTGGAGGTGGAATTATCGATTTTGATGATTATTCTGATAAAGAAGCAAAAAAACTTAATGAGCCTGGGAGTTTTGTAAATCGTACAATTCATCATTTTTATGAAGTAGAAAAAGAGGGTTTAAAGGTTAAAGGTGGAGTTGTGGATTTCCTTTTTGAACATGCTAATCCCATTGGTAAAGCCATTCGTAATAAATGGAATGATGACGGAACATTGCTTTATGGAAAAGAATTTCAGAAAAAGTTAAAGCATTATTTTAAAAGACAGCGAAAAATCAAGTTTGAAATTTTTATCGATTGGCAGCCCAATGACAATTGCTTTGTAACTTTGGATGATGAGCAGACGGACAAATGGGGCGATAAAGTTGCACGTTTGCGATTACAACATAATAAGCATGATGTGGCAGTGGGAGAGATAATGGCTCAGCAATGTGAGAAAATATTGGAGGAAATGGATTGTAAGGATATTTATTCGAATATTGGAACTCTTCCTCCTCCAAATTTGCAGGCTGGAGGGTGCCGATTTGGTGATAATCCCAAAACCTCTGTTTTGGATTCCAATTGCAAGGCTCACGATGTGGATAATCTGTATATTACTGATGGTAGCTCATTTCCCACAGGAGGAAGTGTAACTTATACGTGGACTATTTATGC
>QMPB01000354.1 GCA_003648395.1 Bacteroidota bacterium | reverse complement strand
CCTGTAATATAATCAGTTGCAGGATCCATACCAATCTTATCAGCATAATCTGTATCATACATCGTAATTGGTTTTTTGTATGAGCGCTGTCCATGCTCTTGAGGCGCTCCCATTGCAGAGAAGCTAATTAAGTGATCACCAAGTTTTTTATCAACTTTAAGATATAAAAATCCACCTCTAGTCCATGTTTGATCTACCCAACCATCTCCTTGTTTGTATGAGCCTGCAAATGTAACTCCCCAGCCACCTTTCATTCTACCAGTTGTAATACCTATAGAGGTACGCATAAAACCATCGTTACCAATTTCTTGCTTAATTTTCATTCCTTTTTTAGACTCAATACCTTTGGTAATAATATTCATAGTACCACCAACAGAAGGTAGTGCCAGTTTAGAAGCTCCCAAACCCCTTTGTACCTGTATGGAACGAGTTACCATATCTAAGCCAAACCAATTTGACCAATAAACCCAACCATTTTCCATATCATTAACAGGAATTCCATCAAGCATAACAGCAATATTTCTTTGGTTAAAACCACGGATATTAATCCTTGCATCACCATCGCCACCACCTTGCTGGGTAGCATATACTCCCGGCGTTGAATTTAGCACCATTGGAATATCTTGAGAGGCAAGTTCCTCATCAAGCTTAGCAGGTTTTATTGTAGAAAATGCTACTGGAGTTTCTCTTGATTTTGCAACATCGGCTACAATCTCCACTTCTTTCAAAGTAGTATTCTCTAATTTTACTTTAAGAAAAATCTCATCTTTATTAAGCTTTACAGCCTGCACAAACTGATCGTAACCTACATACGAAAATGTAAGTTCATAATCGCCATAAGGCAGATTAAACTCAAACTCTCCATTTACATCCGATATAGCTCCCTTTCCTGGGGCGTACATTATATTAACACCAATTATGGTTTCACCAGTCATATCATCTACAACAACACCTTTTATTGTACCATTTTGGCCAAAAGAAAATATGCTTGCCGACAAAAATGACAATAACAATAGTAAATTTCTATACATAAATAAGATTTTAAAGAGAATTAATGATTTTAGCTAAAAAAACCCTCACTAAGGAGGGCTTTGATATTCATTTAACTATAATTACTAGTTAATTATAACTTTCTTTGTTGTAGATGTATTATCATTAAAATACACATTAACAAAGTAAATACCGTTATCTAAGTTATTAGTTTCAATTCTAATATCACCACGCTGAACGGGATTTTCTTTAGTAATCACTACTTCGCCAATAACATTAATAACCTCAACAGATTTGATAATCTCAGTACCTTTTACCATAAAGAAACCTGTAGAGCTTGGATTAGGATAAAAGAAACAATCATTCTTCTTTATTACTTCCTCTACACTAGTAGTTTGGCAAGAACTAACGTGCCATTGTAGGTGATCAAAAGTCATATTTGGAAGAGAATCCCAATCTGTAAGTGCAAAAAAGAATGGAGGATTTACTGTTAAACCACCTTGGATAGACTCTCTACGCTTTAATGTTTGGCGTTTAGTTAACCAGTTACCACCAGCAACACTTGTATATCCATTTTCAGCATCATCAGTCCAAGCAATACCTGGGTCTTCGCCAATTTTCCCGAAAATATCAATATATGTACCATCAAGTTTCTCAAGAGTTACAGCATCGTTTCCATTAAAATAGAACATCTTATTTTGAGAATAAACTGGGCAAACAAAAGTGTCTGCTAATGCTTGTAATGCTGGATCCACCATAGTATCATAACCTGTACCTGCAGCATCACGCTTATCAACTACAATTACCCAAACATCAGCTGACTCAATCATATGATTTCCATCAAATGTTAATACATAAGGGCTAGTTCCTCCGTTACTATAACGAACTAATTGATAATCTGCCATACTTATTGGTGCAGCAGTTGGATTATAAATCTCTAGTGCGCGGTTATTTCCAAAACCATGTACGTATTCTGAAATAAATAATTCTGTACATTGTCCAAATGATAAAGCACTAACTATAAGCGCAAAAGATAAAAGTAATGTTTTTTTCATAATCAATAATTATTAAGTTATGTGAGAATTTATAATAAATAATCTCACTAGATAAATTTCTATTATAAAGCAAAAAATAAATATTTTAAACCATATAACCTCAAAATAATGAGGACTACAAATTTAGATATTTTTTTAATAGAATTCATAACTAAACTTTAATTAAATGTTAATTTATTAAATATTTTTTAAGCCTTGTAAAACACAAAATAACACAATAAAAAAGCGTTTCCCAAAAGAGAAACGCTTTCAACTTAATGTATTAGCAATTAGTGTATGATTTATAGTAAATAAATTCTTTATGCTGGCAATAATGCCGTTATTATTATTATCAATAAAACTGTACTAATTAAAAACAACTCTTTCCATATAAAATCAATAGCCCTTTTCATATTTATAAATTTTAACTGTGATTAATAGTGTATTTATTTTGATACAAAGAAAACAATAAATATTGTAAAAAGAAATAGGGGAATTACCTGTTTTTATGATAATACCTGTTTAAAACCAAAACTGCCCACAATATGCTATGTTTACAGTATTTTGATTATCAAAATAATTAATAATGAACTAGATGAATAACAAAATGCTAGAATTGCAATAAGAATGAAAATTTAAAAGTAATTTTTTTGATGAAGCATAGCTAAACCTACTAATATATTGAGTATATAGCCATTAGTCGGATACGGAACTAAATTTTACTCTTATCAATAGTGACCCAAACAATAATATAAGCTATATTTGCATTACTCAATTCTAGAGTAGAAAATAATTAAACCACTAATTGGGTTAAAAATAAAAACTATGAAAAAAGTAATTATCACACTAATGCTCGGGATAACAATAAGCTTAGGTAGTATTGCGCAAGATAATAAGCATAATATAGGGGCTTATATGGGAGGTGGATTAAGTAGTACATATTCTTTTTTTTCGAATAGTATTGGTTATGATTTTGGCTTATCATATACTTATAAATTAAACAAAACATTTGCCATTATCACAGGTTTGGATTATGATATACGAAGCTCATATATAGTTTCAGATATAAAAAATACCGCCGGTGACATTGTGGACTATGAATTTAAGCATAGTTTTGGATTTCTCAACGTTCCACTAATGCTAAATACAAGTTTTGGAAACAAAGTTAAGTACTTTGTAAATACAGGAGTATCACTTGGTTATTTAGTAAGATTTAAGCAAACAGTTGATATTGGAGGGGAAATATTTGTGGATCGTGATAAAGAATTCTGGAATAGATTTGGAATAGACTTAAATATTGGAATTGGAGTACAGTTTCCTTTATCCGATAAGGTTGATTTATCGGTAGAAGCAAGATATAAACAAGGCCTAAATGAATTAAGAAGACAACCTGCTTTTGAAAATGAAAAACAAACTAGCTTTAATGCCCTATTATTAATAGGATTAAATTATAAATTATAGCTTACAAAACTTTTTAAATAAAAAAGTGCAAACCATGAATAAACACAATCTGCACTTTATATTAATGTCTTTAAATATTTAACTTATAATCCCCTAATTATTAAAGAGTTTCTAAAATGTAATCGGTAATCAGTGGGTCAGTAATCTGTAATATTAATTATTGTTACAGATTACCAATCACCGATTACTGTTTACTATTTACGGGCATAATTTGATAATAAATAAATTGAACCCAAAATTCCTAATAAGCAATATTCTATTTCATAATAAATTTCTCAATAGCTTTAACTGCATTATAACCATCAGCAATTGCACTAATAGCATCAGCAACACGATTTACTGCATCTCCTCCAGCAAAAATCTTTGGATCAGTTGTTTGCATATCGTCATTCACTACCATTCTACCACGCTCAATTTCTACATTATTACGATACTCTTCTGGGAAGAAACTATAATCAGCTTCCTGACCAATAGCACCAATAACAGTAGAACATTCCATAATAGCTTCGCTACCCTCAATAGGCACAGGACGAGGACGACCACCTTTACCATCAGAAACCATTTCAGCTTTCAGATATTTAATACCTGTAACTTTATTGTTTTCATCGCTTAGGATTTCAACAGGAATAGTTTGAGGCATAATTTCAACATTTTCATGCCCTGCTCCTTCAATCTCTTCCCAATCAGCTGGCATATCTTCAACTCTACGACGATACATAATCGTAACATCGGCACCTAATCGTTTAGAAACACGAGCACCATCAATGGCAACATTACCACCACCAATAACAATTACTTTATTTCCTACATCAGGAGTACTTCCATTATTTACATCAAAAAGAAGACTTACTGCAGGAATAACTCCTTTAGCATCTTCACCTTCGATACCAATATCGTATGGCACTTGGAATCCAACACCTACAAATATAGCGTCACTTTCTTTATAAATTTTATCGAAAGAAATATCTTTACCAACATGGGTGTTAAATTCTATTTTAACACCAATATTCTTCATATAATTAATCTGCTTATTCAAGCTATCCATTGGCAAACGATATTTTGGAATACCGTACATTACCATTCCACCTGCATAAGAGTGCGATTCGTAAATGGTAACATCAAAACCTTTAAGAGCAAGATAATATGCTGCTGTTAATCCCGAAGGACCAGCACCAATAATACCAACTTTTTTACCATTTGGAGGCAATATTTCAGGGCTTACAATCTCTTGTAAAGCTTCAGCATTTTCGGCACGGCCAACAGCATATTCTTTCAACCAACGGATTGCAACAGCTTCTCCTCTAACCTCAAGAGCACATACGTCTTCACAGCGGCGAGTACAAACCTTACCACACATTTCACCCAGTGGGTTATTATCATAAATAATACGGATAGCGTCCTCATCTTCACCCTGAGCAATGGCATTAATATACTCAGGAATATGCATATGATCAGGGCAAACCTCTGTACAAAGGCTACAAGAAATACAACGAGAAGCCTCCTCACGGGCTGCTTCCTCAGTATAATATAGCATTGTTTCGGCAAATGACTTCACTCGCTCAGTACCATCCATTTCTGGCATTGGCACTCTGTTAAACATTGATAATGAATTCTTAATATCACTCTGGAATGACAAATTATCCTTTGCTTCAGGATTATCTACTCCTGGTGTCCATAGAAATTTATTAGCATCGGGAGTAACGTATATATAATCTTTGGTAAGGCTTAATGATCCTGTTGGACAAACCTCAACACAAAGAGCACACCAGCAGCAACGACCATTATCAACTCTCGGTCTTAATCCACTATCGCCCTCTTTTCCTTCTATTTGAGTTAAGTTTATCATATCAATAGCCTCATTCATACAGATTGTAGAACAGTTTCCACAACCAATACAATCTTCTAGGTTATTAAAATGTAATCCTCTATAGCGGTCAGCGGTTTTTTTCTCTTGCGTAGGATAAGTAACAGTGTGAGGAGCTTTTCCAAACTGTTTCAGAGCCGTAAAGGGAGTTATTAAACCTTTAATGTCAAAAAATGCCATAATTTTTTGTTTTTATTGTTAAAGCTTGCCACAATAT
>QMPB01000353.1 GCA_003648395.1 Bacteroidota bacterium | reverse complement strand
TTTACTATTGTCAGAAGCTGCTAAGTGAGAGAATACACTCTTTATCTGTATTTTAGTATTACTTTTTAATCTAACTATTAGTTCTTCTATTTCATCAGCATTGAACCCAAGGCGGTGCATACCAGTATCAATTTTTATGTGGATACCAATTGGTTTATTTGATGGAAATGCTCTTGATGACAAGATATTCTCTAGCTCTTCTAATATTTTAAAACTATAAATTTCAGGTTCGAGATTATGCATTATTACAGCATCTAATGTATCAACCTCAGGATTCATTACCATAATAGGTAGTTTAATGCCAGCCTTTCTAAGGTCAATACCTTCGTCGGTATAGGCTACAGCAAGGTAATCAGCTCTATGAAACTGTAACAAATTAGCTACTTCAAAACTTCCGCTACCATAACTAAAGGCTTTCACCATAATCATGGTTTTGACTTTTGGCTTTAGTAGCGATCTGAAATAGTTGAAGTTGTCGAGCATAGCATCGAGGCTAACTTCTAATCGTGTTTGGTGAGTTTTCTTTCCTAGGTACTTATTAATTTGTTCAAACTCAAAGTTTCTGGCTCCTTTCAATAAAACACTCTCATTATTGAAGGTAGAGAAAGGAAAGAAATTTAAGAATTCTTGTGTACTTTCAAAGAAATGGGATTCAATTTTAAACAGATTTTTATGTTTTTTAAGTCCAGGTCCAATTCCAATAAATCTATCTATACTGTTAGATTCAATTATTTGAGCTACTTGTGAATATAGTTCATTATCTGATTTTCCACTTTGTAAAATATCAGATAGAATTATTGTTCTTTTTTCATGTTGCTGTTGTTGTTTTAGAAAACTTATGGCAATTGCAAGAGCATTTAAATCAGAATTATAGCTGTCATTTATTATTGAACAGTGATTTATTCCTTCTCTTAATTCCATTCGCATAGCAATAGGGGAGAGCATAAGCATTCTTGACTTAATTGTATCAGCACTCACACCTAAATATAACATTACTACCCATACATGAATTGCATTTTCTATGGAAGCTTCATCTGTAAATGGGATTTCAATATCTATTGATCTATTATTCCATATTCCTGATATTAAGCTCTTTGAAGTATCGGTTTTTATATTTGAGATATACAAATCAGAGTCTTTATCTTTCTTACTCCAAACTATGAGTTTTTTCTCTTTAAAGAATTCTAAATCATATATTCTATTTGCTATTTCAACATGGTCTTTACAAAATATTAGAATATCAGACTTTACAAAGAGCATTAATTTCTCATTAATTTTCTGGCGCATATCAACAAAATGTTGATGATGTGCTTCCCCAATATTTGTAATAATTCCAATATTTGGTCTAATGATTTTCTCTAAATTTAGCATTTCCTCAGGTTCAGAAATGCCCGCTTCAAACAATCCTAATTCGTCATTTTTTCTTAATTGAAAAAGAGAAATTGGGACACCTATTTGCGAATTATAGCTCTTAGGACTTCTACAAATATTATAATCAGAATGCAAGCTTTGATATAGCCATTCTTTAATAATAGTCTTACCATTACTGCCTGTAATTCCTATTATTGGGATATTAAATAATTGCCTATGAAAACCACTAATTTGTTGCAGTGCCAATAAAGTGTCATTTACTAATACAAAATTAGCATCTAATTCAGAAAAATTATTTGGTAATTCACTTATAAGAAAATTACTTACGCCTTTTGTAATGAGCTCATTAATAAACTTATGCCCATCGTTTCTATTGCTTTTTAGGGCAATAAACAGATTGTCGTGAGTGCTTATAAGTTTTCTACTATCAATAAGCAAATCATTGATAGTTGAGTTCTTAGAATTCTGTAAATACAGTTTGCCTTTTGTTATTTCAGCAATCTTTTCAATATGGTAATTACCATTTATCAAGTTGTTTCTGCTTTATATTCTTGGTCTGGCTTAATGTCTTCCATTGAGGCGTCTTTGCCACTATTATTAATAGAGAATTTTAGTGGATTTTTGGAAATACCTTCCCACTCATTCCTTTTATTGAATATGTCAACAGCTAATAATATTGAAGCTCTAAACGAACTAGGATCAGCTTGGTTTTTGCCAGCAATAGTATAGCCAGTCCCATGGTCAGGAGACGTCCTAATTATGCTTAGCCCACTTGTGAAATTTACACCATCTTCAAATGAAAGTGCTTTAAAAGGAATTAATCCTTGATCGTGGTACATTGCAAGAATACCATCGAACTTTGTAAAGTCGTTTGACCCAAAAAATCCATCAGCAGGGAAGGGGCCAAAAGCAAGTATGCCTTTTTCTTTAGCCTCTTCAATTGCAGGGATGATAATGTCTTGCTCTTCTTTACCCAATAAACCATTATCGCCAGCATGAGCATTAAGTCCTAGTACTGCTATTCTAGCCTTACGTACTCCAAAATCAATTTTTAAACTTTGCTCAAATGTTTCGAGTTTGTTTAGTAATAATTCTTTAGTTATTGTACTTGGAACGTCTTTTAATGGAATATGACCAGTTGCAACAGCAACTCTCATACTTTGGCTTGCCAATACCATTAATTCTTTGTCTTTACCAAATTTAGATGCTAAATACTCTGTATGACCAGGAAATTGAAAATCTTCGCATTGAATATTATCTTTATTAATAGGTGCTGTTACCATCACGTCAATTCCATGACCTAAATCTTGAGTGACTGCTTCTAATGATTCAAATGAAAGTTCGCCAGCAAGCTTCGTTGACTCTCCAATATCTACTTTCGCCTCATCGTGGTATATGTTTATTATATTAAGTCTATTGTCAATAGCCTGACCTGCAGAACGTACAGTGTTGAAATTATAGTTCATATCAGGTATAGTTTTTTTATAAAAACTAGCTAGTTTTGACGAACCATAAACTATTGGTGTACAAAAGTCAAACATTCTATTATCTTGGAAAGTTTTTAAAATTACCTCATAACCAATACCATTGAAGTCGCCATGGCTAATGCCTACACGAACTTTTTTTACTCCTTTTTTAGTCTTTTCCATTATTTCTAGTTTTTCTTTTTTGCAATATTTTGAATAAAATCAAATAGTAATCTTGTACCAACACCCGAACCTCCTTTTGTTCTGTAGCTATCGTTAGCAGAGAGCATTGCTGGTCCTGCTATATCAAGATGCACCCATGGGTAATCAACAAAATGTTGTAGGAATTTACCTGCTGTAATTGCTCCACCTTCTGCACCACCTAAATTCTTAAGATCAGCAACATCAGATTTTATCATTTCATCATATTCATCCCACATTGGAAATTCAACCAAACGTTCGTAAACATTATTTGAACTTTCATTAAGTAAGTTGATATTTGCTTCTTCGTTTTTCATTGCTACAACGCCATATTTACCAATAGCACGAGCAGCAGCCCCTGTTAAGGTTGCTAGGTCTATTACCATTTCAGGATTGTAATTTTTAGCATAACTAAGAGCATCTGCAAGAATTAGTCTTCCTTCAGCATCAGTATTCAATACTTCAACAGTTTTACCACTATGCATTGTAATAATATCGCCAGGAGTGTAAGCATTCTGACCTGGGCGGTTGTCTGTAGCAGGAATAATTGCAACTACATGAACGGGAAGTTGTGCCTTGGCAACAGCATAGAGAGCAGAAGATGCAGCAGCAGCTCCACCCATGTCCATATGCATATTAGTCATAAAATCTCCTGTCTTAATATTCACCCCTCCAGTATCGTAAACTACTCCTTTGCCTACAAAAATATATGGTTTCTTATTAATAGCATTTTCTGGTTTCCATTCTAATATAGAAAAACTAGGAGGAATAACACTGCCTTGATTAACAGCTAATAAACCACCCATTTTTAAACTTTCAATTTTACTTAAATTAAAAACCTCAAGCTTAAAACCTGCAATTTCAGACATTAACTTAAATTCTTGAGTAATTGTTTGTGCATCAAGTGTAGATTGTGGCTCATTAAGAAGATTTCTACCCCAATAAGTTGCTTCTATACTAATATTCATTAAATCAATATCGGCAGGACTGATATCTTTATTGAATAAAAATATATTTGATAGTGTTTTATCTTCTTCTTTATCCGTTTTGTATTTGTCGAATTTATAAGCTGTTAAAGCAATACCTTCAGCAAAATAAAGACCATAATTTGATGAAGAATAGTCTTCAATAATTACATTTTCAAGTTTAAAAGAATTCAGTTGCCCTAAAATAGAAGCTCCTTGTTTTCTGAATTCTTCTTTTACTATGTGACTAACAGCATCTTTCTTAATAAAGCATACAAATGTTTGAAAATCAAAATTATTGAAATGAAACAATTTGCTCTTTTTAACATCTGCTTCTTTAATAAATTGAAGCTCATTATCGCTTATATTGTTGTTAGTTAGAGTGTCAATATTATCAATTAATATGATTCTATCAATCTTATCTCCAACGGTATCTATTGAGTTTATTTGTACTAACATATTATGTAAATATTAAATAATAAATATATAATAATTCAAACTTGTGAATTGATTACATTTGAAGCCGTAAAATTAACCAAATTGCCGTTAATTATAGTATAATATCATATAATTATTATATGTTCTTATGTTGATGAATTACAGGCAATCACGAATAATATTAGAAATTGAATTTAAATAATGAATATAGAAAATATAAAGTTTAAAGCTTTAAGTGGCGAATTTCTGAGCAAAGAAGAGGGCTTGTTTTTGAATAATATGCTATCGACAACAGAATTAATGGCGATTGCACATTCTATCCGAATGAGACTGCACCCTGAACCAGAAGTAGGATGGATTATTGACAGAAATGTAAATTATACTAATGTTTGCGAAAGTGGATGTCAGTTTTGTAATTTCTATTCAGGGATAAATTCCAAAAAAGCATATATAACTAAAGATGAGGAATATGACGAGAAGATAAAAGTCCTGTTTGAATTAGGAGGAGAACAAATATTACTTCAAGGGGGATTGCACCCTAAACTTGGATTGGATTTTTATACAGATTTATTTAGGAGCTTAAAAAAGAGATTTCCAAAGCTAAAACTTCATGCATTAGGTCCACCAGAAATAGCTCATATTGCCCGATTAGAGGGGATTGGTTTTAAAGAAACATTAATGCAATTAATGGAAGCAGGTTTAGATTCTTTGCCTGGAGCAGGAGCAGAGATACTAGTGGATAGAGTCAGAGTAGAGATATCTAAGAATAAATGTAGCTCTGATGATTGGTTTGATGTAATGAGAGAGGCTCATAAACTTGGTTTGACAACCTCAGTTACTATGATGCTTGGACATGTGGAGACCGTAGAAGAACGTTTTGAACACCTTGTTAGAGCACGAGAAGTTCAAGCAGAAAAACCAGAGGGAGCAGTTGGGTTTATTTCATTTATCCCTTGGCCATTTCAGAGTGAGGGCACTGTATTGCAAAAGAGGTTTAGTAAGAAATTCAGTGTGAGTGCTGATGAGTATATTCGTTTTATTGCATTGAGTAGAATAATGTTACCAAATATTCCAAATATTCAAGCTTCGTGGCTTACTGTAGGTAAAGAAGTTGGGCAGATATGTCTTCAT
>QMPB01000352.1 GCA_003648395.1 Bacteroidota bacterium | reverse complement strand
TTCCTTGGTACATTTCTCCAACATTAGCCATTATATGATGAGCATAAGTGGAACCTTTAATGCCTTTAATAAGAATGAAATATGTAATTGCTGTGATAGCAATACCTCCCCAAATAGCACCTAGATATTTTATTCTTTTGCTAAAGTTGAAACTAAAAATTAGCCTTGAAAAGTATTGGACAACAGCCCCTGAAATAAATGCGACGACCACTGATAAGAGAATTCCACTTATGATTTTAAGGGCTGTGCTAGAATTAATGTAGGTAGCCATGGAGTCGGGACCTGTACTTTCTAATAGTTTAAACATTGCTATTGCAACTGAAGCTCCTAATAATTCAAATACAATGGAAACTGTTGTAGATGTTGGCATTCCAAGGGTATTAAACAAGTCAAGTAATATAATATCAGTTAACATTACTGCCATGAAAATAAGCATTATCTCTGAAAAGTAGAAATGTTGTGGATTCATTATTCCCTTCCTTGCTACTTCCATCATACCACTAGAAAATGTTGCTCCGATAATGATACCTAGAGCTGCTACTACCATTATTATTTTAAATGGTGCTACTTTCGAACCAATTGCAGAATTTAGAAAGTTAACAGCATCATTGCTAACTCCGACAACTAAGTCGAGAGATGCTAGTGCAAAAAGCACAATTACCATTATTAAATATATATCCATCTTTAAAAAATTTTAGTTTTAAAATACTATGATGCAAAAGTATTCCTAGACTTAAAATCCAATGTTATATAAATGTTAAGTAATTGTTACTTTATATAACTAAAAAAGGAGCTTAAGCTCCTTTTTTAGTTATATTTTAAAGATTGAATAATATTCGTAATTCTTTAAATACTAATTCTTTATTAGGATTTATAGGAAAGGTTTTGAGAGGTTTTAAATAGAAAAGCTCATTGTCTTTCTTAAATCTTTCTTCACCACCACCAGTAATATTTAGCATAATAGTAGAGTCTTTTTTTACAATTCCGTCTTTTACAGCTTGGATCAAACTACCAACTGCAACAGCTGCTGCTGGATGAATATCATTACCTTCAAGTTCGTTAAATATACTTTTAGCTTCTTCGAGCTTTTTATTGTCAACCAATAATACATCACCTCCATTATCTTTCATGGCATCATATAGTCCTCCAATAATAGGGTATGGAGGTTTCCTATTTGATAATACTTTAGCAATAATTTCTTCAACTTGTTTACGAGCAGAATTATCATCCATAGGAAGTATTTCTCTTGAATCTGCTTTCCATGCATCATGAATTGGGTGAAATGGAATATTTTGAGAAATCATAAGTTTCATTTTAGTATTTCCAAATCTACCATCTTCAATAAGTCTAAGATTAGATTCCCATGCAGCAATAGCTCCTGTTCCGCTACCTACAGCTTGAAAGTAGAATTCTGGAATACTGCCAATATAATCAACTGCTGAAAGAACAGTAGTTGCCATTCCATCACGGCGAGCAACATTCTTAGCTCCTCCTTCGGCAAGGAATTCGTCTAGTTCGCATGCAATATTGCTTAAGTTTATTGCATCGAAATAATCTCCTCCTGTTTCAGAAACAATAAGCTTTACATTGTCATTTAGAGGTTTATTAAACCATAGAGCACTAAGATTATCTTCAGGAACACAAAGTAATAATGGAATATTATTGTCGGAGCATACTTGAGCAAAAGCTCTAGCGGTGTTTCCAGCAGATGCTACTGTTAATATTCTTTTCTCGTCACTCGCTAATCTTGCTCCAACCGAATATGATTCTGTTTCTTTGAAAGAACAAGTGTTCATTTTGATGCCTTTCTCTGGCCAATATCCACTAAAAGTAATGTATAGACTACTAAGCCCAAGTTTATTAGCAAGGCCTTCACTTTTATATGTTATTGGAGCATAAGAGCCTTTTAGTTTTTTATGAATTGGTAACCAATCTATAAATCTATAAACGCCCTCTGAAATATCGCCAAATTCTATTTGTTTTTTAGTGTATATAGCACGAATTAGACTTGGGTTATCTTCATTGATTGGATCTAAAGTCCATCCTTTATCTTCATAAATATTTCCTGTTGCAATTGATTGCAGCTTATATTTGTTATTATCTATTGACATATTATTCAGTGTAGTTTGATTTTATTTAATTTCTTTTGCTGCTTTAACAAATGCAACAAATAATGGATGTGGTTTTGCTACAGTACTACTATATTCAGGGTGAAATTGTACGCCTACAAACCAAGGATGATTCTTAATTTCAATTATTTCAACTAAGTTAGTCTCAGGATTTATCCCCGTTACTGACATGCCAGCTTTGATGTAGTCGTCTCTATATTTATCGTTAAACTCATATCGATGTCTATGGCGTTCTTTTATGTCTTCTTTTTTGTATGCATTATATGCAAAGCTTTTTTTCTCTAGATGACAATCGTAAGCACCAAGTCTCATGGTTCCTCCCATATTATCAATTTTTTTCTGTTCTTCCATTAGGTCAATAACAGGAAACTTAGTGCGATGATTCATCTCTGATGAGTTTGCATCTTCTAAATTCAAGACATTTCTACCAAATTCAATAACAGCACACTGCATTCCAAGACAGATCCCTAAAAATGGAACTTTATTCTCTCTGGCATATTTAATAGATGTAATTTTTCCTTCAATTCCTCTATTACCAAAACCAGGAGCAACTAGAATACCATCAATATTCTTCAATAAATATTCATAGTTTTCTTCGTTAATTTTTTCTGAAGAGATCATTTTGATATTTACCTTACATAAATTCTCTGCACCAGCATGTATAAATGATTCTAATATTGATTTATAGGAGTCTTTAAGCTCTACATATTTACCTACAAGTCCAATAGTAACTTCATGTGTTGGGTTTTTAAGTCTATTTAAGAATTTGTCCCATTGTGTTAATACAGTTTTTCTGTTGTCTTTGATATTGAGTTTACGTAAAACTTCGCTATCAAGACCTTCTTCTTTCATTAATAAAGGAACTTTGTAAATAGTATCAGTATCAATGCTCTCAATTACTGAAGTTGTCTCTACATTACAAAATTGAGCAATCTTATTTCTTAAATTAAGATTCAAATGATGTTCTGTTCTACAAACTAAAATATCAGGTTGAACTCCTAATTGTAATAGTTGTTTAACACTATGTTGAGTTGGTTTTGTTTTGAGTTCACCCGCAGCAGCAAGGTATGGTACAAGTGTAAGATGAACAACAATGGCCTTATCTCCCATTTCCCATTTTAATTGTCTAACAGCTTCAATATATGGTAAGGATTCAATATCACCTACCGTTCCTCCAATTTCAGTAATTACAAAATCAAAGTTCTCAGTTTCTCCTAATAATTTTATTCTACTCTTAATTTCATCAGTGATATGAGGAATTATCTGAACTGTTTCTCCCAGATAATCACCTCTACGCTCTTTTTCGATAACCACTGAATAGATTCTTCCAGTAGTAACATTATTTGCTTGAGTTGTAGGCTGATTTGTAAAGCGTTCGTAATGCCCTAAGTCTAAATCTGTTTCTGCTCCATCAACAGTTACATAACACTCTCCATGTTCGTATGGGTTTAATGTTCCTGGGTCTACATTTATATATGGATCCAGTTTTTGGATGGTAACATTATAGCCTCTCGCTTGTAATAATTTAGCTAATGAAGCAGAAATAATTCCTTTTCCCAATGAAGAAGTAACTCCTCCAGATACAAAAATGTATTTTGTGTTATTCATAAGTATTGATGTTCAGAAAGTTGAGATATTGTATTAGGTTGTGCAAATTACTACTTTTTTTGAATATATTTCAATAAAAAAAGAAAGAGGATACATTAATGCATCCTCTATATATCTGTAGGCTATTTTTAATTATTTATGCTGTTTCAATGCAAGTATAATGAAATTATAGACGTTTTAAAAAAGCCATTATTTGCCCAAATATGTTTTAAGCAGTTTACTTCTAGAATTATGTTTTAGTCTTCTTATGGCTTTTTCTTTAATCTGACGAACTCTTTCTCTTGTGAGATTAAATTTAATACCAATTTCATCTAAAGTCCAACTGTGTCCCTGACCAATACCATAATATAAATTAACAACATCACGTTCTTTTTCACTTAAAGTGCTAAGTGAGCGAGCTATTTCCTGGCCTAATGATTCATGCATTAAGTCATTGTCGGTATCTGGTTCGTCGCCATTAATCATTACATCTAGCATGCTTGAATTCTCTCCTTCAATAAGAGGAGCGTCAACAGAAACATGCCTAGAATGCATTTTCATAGAAGCTTTGACTTTGTATAATGGTAATTCAAGATATTCTGCCAATTCGTTTGCAGTAGGTACTCTACCATATTGTTGCTCAAGTACAGCGCTAGCTTTGTTAATTCTATTGAGTGAACCAACTTGATTTAATGGTAGGCGTACAATTCTTGATTGTTCGGCAAGAGCTTGTAATATTGATTGACGAATCCACCATACAGCATAAGAAATAAATTTAAAACCCCTAGTTTCATCAAATCTTTTTGCTGCTTTAATAAGCCCAAGATTTCCTTCATTAATTAAATCTGGTAAACTTAGTCCTTGGTTCTGATATTGTTTCGATACAGATACCACAAACCGTAGATTAGCTTTAGTAAGCTTATCTAGTGCTCTTTGATCTCCACTTTTAATAAGTTGCGCTAATCGAACTTCCTCATCTGCCGTAATTAAATCTTCTCTACCAATATCTTGTAGATACTTATCTAATGATGCTGTTTGACGATTAGTTATAGATTTCGTTATCTTTAGTTGTCTCATACTAGGTTTGATTATTTCTTAAATTCGCCACTACACAAGCTACAAAGGTATGAAATTTTATTAAAAATTCCAAATCTGTAAATGCTAAAGTAATAGACGTTTTTGTAAAATACGGATAATCAAGCTCATACAAAGTACTTATAAGCCTACTCCATAATATGCTCTTATCCCATTAGGATAAACACCTTCAATTAATACCCCGCCATTTGCGTTTTCAAGTGCATTAATAATGTCTTTATCTGTTTTTATAATTGTATCTCCTATTTTAAGGATAATAAAATCATTTTTAATTCCTGCTGATTTTAATAACCCAGGCCTTAGTTCTTTAACCATCTGGCCATTCTTAATACCCAAATTGTATTTAAGTTTTTCAGGTATATTTTGAAACATCGCTCCTAATTTTAGAGTAGCATTTTTATCAGATTTTTTACTTAATTCAGTAGTCCCATATTTATTTGTTAAAATAGCATTTAAAGATTTTTGTTTATGATTTTGAATTACTTCTAATCTAACTTTATCTCCAGGACGATGGAGTCCGATTTTTTCTAATAACTCTGAAGAACTATTTACAGCAAAACCATCAACGCTTAAAATAACTGCTTTATCTTTAATTCCAGCATTTGCTGCAGCTCCATCATCCATAATGGTTTCTGCTAATACCCCTCTTATACTATCTAAGCCTAGTTCTTTAGCTCTTTCTGAATTAATATCATTGATGGTAATACCAAGATAAGCTCTTTGAATTATTCCATATTCTTTTAGGTCGCTGACTACTTTTTTTACT
>QMPB01000351.1 GCA_003648395.1 Bacteroidota bacterium | reverse complement strand
ATTACTGCTAATTTATCAGGATTAATTCCTTACTCCTTTTCTGTAACAAGACATTTAATCACTACATTTTCTTTAGGAATGCCTTTATGAACAGCATTAATAATTTCATCCCTAGTCAAAAGACCTTACTTAACTACAGCTAATCTACTACCTAGTGGAGCTCCTGATTGATTAAATCCTGCCCTTATTATTATTGAAACAACCAGATTATTAGTTCGACCTATCACCTTAGCTTTCCGACTAGCAGCTAATATAAGAGCAGGTCACATCGTGATAACTCTAATCAGTATTTATTTATCAAGAGCCTTGATAAACTCTATCCCTTCTACAGCTATACTTCTTGCACTAAATATAGTATACATGTTTTTCGAAATAGGAATTTGTCTAATTCAATCATACATTTTCTGTTTACTAATTACTCTTTATGCTAATGACCACCAATAAAAATTAAGTAGATCTAGTTTAATAAAAAATATTGACCTGTGGAGTCAATGATACAATTCTGTGATCAACCATGATATTAACAATTTCTTTCCTTTCCTCTAGCTTCATAATATTTATTTGTTTTCTTCTAACTTTAATATCCTCATTTCTCTTTTTAACCCCTAACTCTATAATTTTACTCTCATGAAGAATATTTTTCAACAGATCAGTTAATATAAAATTTCAAATAATTTTTGACTCGTATGGGCTCCTATTTGCCTCAACAGTATTCTTCATTTCTATGAACGTACTAATATTTGCCAACTCTTACATAAAAGAAGACCCTAATAAAAAACGTTTTCTTTTATTAGTGATTTTATTTGTTTTATCTATAAATATATTAATCTTCATCCCCCACTTAATTTTTCTACTTTTAGGTTGAGATGGGCTAGGATTAGTGTCCTTTCTTCTCATTATTCACTATCAAACTCCCAACGCCCTTAGGTCTGGATTTATTACTGTTTTAACTAATCGAATTGGAGATGTTATGATCTTACTATCATTAATACTAATATTTAATCAAATAAATTGATCACCAAATCAACACTTTTCCAATTTATCTTCCTATATTATTTTATTTATCATTATTGCAGGTATAACAAAAAGAGCTCAAATTCCCTTTTCTTCTTGATTACCAGCTGCAATAGCAGCCCCAACCCCAGTTTCAGCATTAGTGCACTCTTCAACATTAGTGACCGCTGGAGTCTTTCTTCTATTCCGCTTCTGACCAATTTTATCCCAAATTCCTTCATTTTCAAAAATACTATCTATTCTTGCATCTTTAACTATGATTATAGCAGGATTAAGTGCTATTACCGAATTTGACATAAAAAAAATTATTGCCCTATCTACATTAAGACAACTAGGATTAATAATAACAAGTCTATCCCTAAATCAAGTTGACATAACATTTTTCCATCTCCTTACTCACGCTATTTTCAAAGCCCTATTATTTATTTGTGCAGGAAATTTAATTCTACAATTTTCGCACTCCCAAGACCTTCGGCAATTTGGAAATGTTCTAACTAATCTACCTATCACCACAGCTGCAATAATTATCTCAAAAATTGCATTATGTGGAATTCCATTTATGGCAGGATTCTACTCCAAAGATATAATTATTGAAATGTCCTTGCAATCTAACTTTAATTTATTTATTACTAGAATAATATTACTAGGAGTAATAATAACAATTATCTACTCAGTTCGATTTATTTTATTTATAGTACTAAACCCTTCACTCCATCCATCAAACCATTCCACCACTAATTTCGATGCTAATCTAAACCTACCTATAACTATTATAACCTTATACGTGATTCCATGAGGAAGATGATTAAATTGAACAATAATTCAGCCACATGTAAACATAAATTTTAGAGATCTTTTCAAAATTATCACACCAAGAGTAATAATATTTAGAATTATTATTTCAGCTATTTTAATTTTTTATCCTTTAACCAGATTTATAAAATCAAAAATCTTCTTTTTCTCATCATCTATATGACTTATAAACCCCTTAATATCTCAATTTTTAATCAAATGCTCTTTTAAAGCCCCGAACATAGTCTATAAATATGTTGACAATGGATGAATAGAAATTCTATCTAGAGAAGGGTCAAAACTCTCCGTAAACAAATTCAGAAGACTATACTTCTCTTGACAAACAAAAATAACTTCCATCTATCTCAGAGGATTAATCGTCCTCCTTTTCATCATCTCCACATTATAGTACTAATTTAAAAAGAGCTTAAAGCACCTTGATTTCGGCTCAACTTTTGAGAATTTTTCTCCTTTTTATGCAACTATATCACTTAAATAGCTTAATATAAAGCTTCGTTCTGAAGAAACGGCTATGGTAATTCTCCTTTAAGTAACATACTTCATGTAACCAACTTTTATAGTATAAATAATACAAAAATTTTTCATATTTTAGATTGATAACTATCGTGAAAGTTAACAGAAAATAGTTTATTCAAAACCTTAACTTTGGGTGTTAAAAATTAACTTTGTTATTATCTGATAAAATTAAATTTTTCTTCTTGTAACTTTAGGGACCACTCCATTATAGCCTTATAAATCAGATAAAGTGGCTGATCTAAAGCAATTAACTGTAAATTAATATATGAAAATTTTCCTTCATCACATCTGAACCAAAACGTTTCTCAGTCAGAAATTGATTTTGAAAATCAATTTATAAGTGTTAAATTCACTTGGCGTTTATTTATATTATTGTGATTTAGTTTAATAGAGAACCTCTAGTTTGCATCTAGCCAGTATAATTTTATAATCACAACCAATTCTCTTCTATAGTGTGGCAGACAATTGCGCTAGATTTAAACTCTATTTATGAAATTCCTTTCCTCTATAACCAAATAAATAATTTTCAGTATGAAAAACCAAAACATAGAGGTATTGATTTTGTAAATCAACAATTGGGTTACTCCTTCATACTATTTTACAAATTAAGAATTTAATTAACCTGACCCTCTTAATCAAAACAAAGACCTATACATAGATCTCTGTTATGCCTCTAAAACTTACCTTTATCATGTTTGTTTTATTAACTATAACTTTAATACTACAAAAAACTCATACGCTTAATTATCTTCTAATTCTAGAGGTTATACTATTGATAATTATTTTTTTCTCCATAATTATCTTCTCAAATCTATCTATAATAAACTCTTTCATAATAATTATTATTTTAAGCTTTGCCGTTTGTGAAGCTACTTTGGGCCTTGCGTGTCTAGTTTCTATAAGTCGTCATAAAAACGGAATAATAATAACAGCAATTTCCTTACATAAATGTTAACACTATTTATCTCCTCTTTTATCTATGCCTCTCTATCTTTAATTTTATCTTGACCAATTATAATTTTTTTATTAATTATACTAATTTCTTTTAGATTTAAATTCATATTATACTCTTTTTCCTCAATTAACTTTTGCTCAAATATAATTTATGTTGACAACTTAAGAATAATTCTAATTATACTATCTATGTGAATCTCTATACTAATAATCTTATCTAGATTTAATTATGCTCACCTACCTTCTAATAAAATTTTCAATTTTCTTCTATTCACATTAATACTATTTTTAATTTTATGTTTCTCTATAAATAAAACTATTTTTTTCTATATTTTTTTTGAAGCATCACTAATCCCCACTCTACTTCTAATTTTAATATGAGGATACCAGCCTGAACGTATCTTAGCAAGCTCATACATAATTATATACACTGTAATTGCCTCTTTACCCCTTCTTCTAACCTTTATATGATTTAAAAATAGACTATTCCATATAATATTTTCTATTCAAACAACCCAAATAACCATTAACCCTTGATTCTCAATATTAATATGATACTTCATAATTCTTGCTTTCTTAGTAAAACTTCCCTTATTTATACTACATTTATGGCTACCAAAAGCTCACGTAGAAGCCCCCTTAGCAGGTTCAATAGTGCTAGCAGCTATTCTTCTAAAATTAGGGGGATTTGGGATAATACGCATTTCCTTCATACTACCTAGCATAAATAAATTAATTCAAAATTATTTAAGACCTATTGCCTTAACAGGAGCCTTACTAGCTAGAATTATTTGTATCCGACAAATTGACATAAAATCCTTAATTGCATACTCATCAGTAAGCCACATAGGAATATTTTTAGCTGGAATATTAACCCATTACACTACAGGATGAAACGGGGCAATCTTAATAATAATCGCACATGGATTTAGATCCTCCTTATTATTCTGCCTAGCAAGAATAACTTATGAATTTTCTAACTCCCGTAGACTTTTACTATCAAAAGGTATCCTTGAATATGCTCCTATTTTTTCTTTATTCTGATTTTTAGGAGTAATAATAAACATAGCAGCTCCCCCCTTCTTAACTCTCCCTAGAGAAATCCTTCTATCAACAAGAATTCTAGCTATATCTAACTACCTTATTCCTTTCATTATAATTATTCTTTTCCTCTCAGCTCTCTATTCCTTAATCCTTTATACAACCAATAATCACGGAACATTTTTATTCAATTCAAACCCATCAGCTATCCTATCTTTCCGCCAAAAATCAACCCTTATTCTTCATCTTACTCCTGGCGCACTTTTCATTTTCTCATTACCTAATTTTATAATTTAACTTCTCCAGGGGTGTAGTTGAAATTTAACAACAAAAAATTGCAAATTTTTAAGTGTATGCCGTACCATCTCATTTAGGTGATTAATTACTTTCTTACACAAACGACAAGCATACTACTCATGCCACTTAAACCAATATAACAACCTCATTAAAAACTATTTATTTTATTCATCCAAATAAATACTTTACAAGGCCTATAACTAAAAATAAAATAAAACCTAATTATTTTATAACAACTTACAAGCCTTATTAATAACATTATTATATACCCGTATAAAAAAAAAAAAAAATCTTTATGAAGATAATTTCTTATGACCCTAATATACGCCACTTTTCATTACTTTAAAAGGGAAAGGAAAGCCGTCAACTAGGATAATTCTTTTATAACCATATACCTTGTATTTTTATAAAGACTAACATAAGAGTTACAATCTTTCAACGAGTCTAAATATTTTTTAGTATAAATAGTATAACTTCTTTCCAAGTAGTAGGATATGATAAATAAAAAATAAGCATGTGTACAAACCTCTTCTTTGTTATTAGTCCAATTTCTCTCGTTTATATAATTTATTATATAAACCAGACCGTATATACATACTTTATCATTAAGTGATTAATTACTTTCTTACACAAACGACAAGCATACTACTCATGCCACTTAAATACAATCTTCATTATTTACTTATTATCTTACCATTATAAACTCAAATATAATTCCATAGTATTCTTTAAACAATGTACCTTTTGTATAATGGTTTATCAAGAATTATTAATTTTATCTACCCCGAAAATAAATATGATCTACAATAAATCTGTTTAGCACAAAAATTTTTATGTGGCATTATGAAAATAAGAATTTATAGTAGAAGCTACATACTATCCGCATTTATTAATACCTGGTTTAATTAAAATCTATTTAGTAGAGTCTAGAAAAGTTCTAAGATTAATTTATTT
>QMPB01000350.1 GCA_003648395.1 Bacteroidota bacterium | reverse complement strand
TGAATACTAATTCTAGAGGTTTTGGCGGTATTTTTGCTTTTTTTAGCAAAAAATAGTGACAAAGCACAAATTTTTAATTTCTAATAAAGTGGAATAGAGGATTTTGATAAACTGATTAGTTGCAATTTGACTAATAACAATGTAATTTATTTAAAACGAAGATTGACTTAAATTCATATGATTAAAAGTAAAGCCTAGTATTGATAATCATAATAAAACAGTACCTTAAACATACTATAGTTAATTATTTTTTCCTATTTTCGCATCAAATCAATTAATCACTATGACAAAACCACTAGCGGAGCGATTACGCCCTAAGAATCTTGATGAATATCTTGGTCAACAGCATATTGTTGGTAAAGGTGCTATTTTGCGTAATGCCATAGAAAGTGGAAATATTCCTTCAATGATACTTTGGGGTCCTCCTGGTGTTGGTAAAACTACTCTTGCAAATATTATTGCCCAAAAAATGGATATGAGCTTTTTCGCTCTTTCTGCAATAAACTCAGGCGTAAAAGATGTGCGTAATGTGATTAATCAAGCAAAAATGTCGGCTACACAAGCGATTCTTTTTATTGATGAAATTCATAGATTTTCAAAATCGCAGCAAGATTCGCTACTTGGAGCTGTAGAGCAAGGAGTGGTTCGTTTAATTGGTGCTACTACAGAGAATCCCTCTTTTGAAGTTATTTCACCATTGCTTTCTCGTACTCAAGTGTATATTCTTAAACCTCTTGATGTTGAAGATCTGAAGAAGCTTGCTAATACAGCTATTATTACTATGTCGGAAGACTTAGGGAGAAAAGTTGTGTTAAAAGAAACCAATACTCTTTTTAGAATTTCTGGTGGAGATGCTCGAAAGATTCTGAATGCAATTGAGTTGGTTTGTACTACTCTTATGACAAGAGCAACTGGTGATATTGTAATTACTGACGAAAGTGTGAGTAGTATTATTCATCAAAATTTGGCTATTTATGATAAAGATGGAGAGCAACATTACGATATTATTTCTGCTTTTATCAAGTCAATAAGAGGAAGCGATCCTAACGCTGCAGTTTATTATCTTGCTAGAATGGTTGAAGGGGGTGAAGACCCTAAGTTTATTGCTAGGAGGTTATTGATTCTAGCATCTGAAGATATTGGTAATGCCAATCCTAATGCTGTTTTGCTAGCAAATACTTGCTTCGATGCAGTAAGTAAAATTGGTTGGCCAGAATCAAGAATTATTCTTTCTCAAACAGTTATTTATCTTGCAACCTCAGCAAAGAGTAATGCGTCTTATTTGGCAATAAAGGCAGCACAGAAATTAGTGCAGCAAACAGGAAATCTGCCAATTCCATTGCATTTGCGTAATGCTCCAACTAAGCTAATGAAAGATATTGGTTATGGTGAAAACTATCAATATGCGCATTCACATGAAGGTAATTTTGTAGATTTGGAGTTTATGCCTGACAAACTAAAAGGAACAACATTATATGAACCAGGAAATAATATAAAAGAAAATCAGATTAAAGCTTGGCTTAAAGATAGATGGAAGGTGAAATATGGATATTGAGTGAAATGAGTTATGAGTTAAAAGTTGTAAGTTATGAGTTAAAAGTTATGAGTTGTAAGTTCGGAGTTAAAAGTTGGGAGTTCTGAGTTTTTTACATTTAAACTTTAGCCTTTAGCCTTTCAACTTTAGCCTTTTACAGTACAAATAATCAATAAAACATAATGAATAGAATACTTACAATATTAATCTTAATAATTTTCTCCATAAGTGGATTTGCACAAGACGATAGTCTATGTAAAAGTATTACCACACAAAGTATTGACTGGCTTAGAAATGGAGAGGCAGAGAAACTTAATGTTTATTTCACCGAAAAGGTAGCCTCTAAACTTGATGTGAAAACTACTGCTTCTATTTGGCAACAAATCTCATCTCAATATGGTAGGTTTGATAAAATAGACACTGTTTATTCAAAAGAAATACTTCCAAATTTGGTTGTGGATTGCATACTTTCTTTTAAAGAAGGGAATCTAAAATATCGCTTAACATTCAATAAAGAAAATAAGATTGCAGGTATTTTCTTTATTCCATACAAGCGAAAGAAAGCGAAAGAAAGAGAACCTCAGGAATCCTCAGAATTCTTTGAAAAGAAATATGCTTTTAAGAATCAAGGTTTTGAATTTCCAGCAATGTTCTGTTATCCTAAAAATCATGAAATAATAGCTACAGTAGTTTTTGTTCATGGTTCTGGTCCCAACGATATGGATGAAACTATTGGCCCTAATAAAATGTTTCTAGAACTTGCACATGAACTTGCTAAAAATGGAATTGCAAGCCTAAGGTATGATAAGCGAACTTATATTGCCAAGCAAACAGGAAATACAAAAGGATTAAAGACTGACATTGATAATGTGGTAGTAAATGATGCAGTGAAAGCAATTGAGGAGGTTAAGAAAAACAAAAAACTTCAAGAGTTGAAGGTGTTTGTAATTGGCCATAGTCTTGGGGCAAATCTATCGCCTAGAATAGCTCAGAAATCAGGTGAATTAGATGGAATAATTCTTATGGCAGGAAATTCTAGGCCACTAGAAGATTTAGTAGTAGAGCAATACGAGTATCTTTACGCTAGAGGATGTATTTCCAAAGCTGAAAAGGCTGAAATAAAGAAGATAAAAAAGCAAGCTAAGAACGTAAAGCGACTTGAAAAAGATTTACGTAAAAATCCCGATATGGAATTGAACTTACCATTGACTAACGACACAGCTTTTTGGCTAAGTCTCACTCAATACAACCCTATTGAAACTGCAAAGTCTATTTCTACACCTATGCTAATTCTTCAAGGAAGCAGAGATTATCAAGTAACAAGAGATGATTTTGAAAATTGGAGAAAAGCTTTGGGATCAAGAAGTAAAACTAATTATATATTTTATTCAAATTTGAATCACTTGTTTATAAAAGGTAAAGAGAAATCATATCCTGAAGAATACAATCGTAAAGGAAATATTAGCCCTGTAGTAATTACTGATATTTCAAAGTGGATAGATGGTGTAATCAAGAATGAATTCTCGCATGAAACACTAGTACATTAATAAATAACCAATTTATCCCAAAAAAATCAATAAATAACCAAATAACCAAATCAACAAAATAAAACAACATATAGCCTTAATAATTCTCCTAATAATAGGTTTGTCCTCTTGTCGTAAGGAGATAAATCCACATTGGAAAACAGATATTCTTGCACCGATATTAGTATCTACAATTGATATTGGAGATATTTTTAACGACTCAAATACAGTGGCAAATCCCGATAATAGTATATCATTAGTACTCAATGAGGTCTTTGATATGAAGTTAGCAGATTCCGCTGTTGCCATGGGAGATACTATTTCCAATGAAGCTTTTAATGTGCCTGTGATTCTAACGGTTATCCCAGGGCAGAAAGTAATAAAGAAATATAGTAATACTCAGCTTGATTTTGGTGAAATGCAACTAACCAAATCAAAAGCATCAAAAGCTAAAATTAAATTTAATGTGAGAAGTGGAATAAAGCAGCCTCTTTTAATTAGTTATAAGTTATATAGTGCTACTAAGGATGGTATTGTATATGAAACTATGCAAGAGGTGCCAGGGGCTTCAGATACTGCTTTTGCTACCTTGGAGCAGTTTATTGAGTTTGACGACTATATGCTAGATCTTACTGGTTCAGGACATGATACTTACAATACCATTTATGCTTTAACTACTGTGTGGCTTCATCCCGATGCTGATACAGTATTGGTTTATCCCGCCGATAGTATAAGTATTGTTTCTACTTTCGATGAGTTTGTTCCAGAATACGTTAGTGGCTATTTGGGGCAGATGACAATGGAAACTAGAGAGTCTACAGCATTGCATTCATTTGATAAGTTGAAAAGTGGTTCTTTTGATTTAGAAAATACAAAAGCAGAAATTGATATTTATAATTATGTTGGTGCCGATGTTAGTATTGATGTGGTTGACATTTCTACTATTAGAAATAATCCAAAGCAGAGGGTTGTTTTGAACCACTCAATAGTAGGTTCATCAATAAATCTTATACGTGCTTCAGAAAGTAATAATCCTGATTATCCAGCATATCCAAATCATAAACATTATGATATTAGTAATTCTAATCTTGACAAAATGATTGAGATTATGCCTGATTCTATATGTTATAGTATGAAAGCAGAATTAAATCCATTAGGAAATATGAGTTCGGGTAATGATTTTTTGTATTTTGATAGAACTATTAAGGCTAATCTTAATCTCGAAATTCCCTTAGAATTTAGTGCAACTAATCTAGTTTTTGAGAATATTGAAGACATTAGTTTTTCAGATAAAGTTATTGGAGGTGGTTTAAACATATATGTAGAGAATATGTTTCCCTTTGATTTTGAAGTGCAGTTCTATATATTAAATTCAAAAAATCAAATAATAGATTCACTAATAAATGGGAGTAATTCACTTATTGAGTCGGGCATTCCTGTAAATGAGATAGTGAAGACTCCAACATTAACTATTTTGACGGTTCAGCTTACTGAACAATTAATTAGTGAATTAAAACAATCAAATAATATGCTGATTAGGTTTAAAGTTAACTCTGAATATAACTTAGTTTATAAACTTTATGACCATTATAAAACTGATGTAAAAATTGTGGGGGATTTTGAATATGAAATTTAGATTGTTCACTATTATATCATTCATTATAATAAACTCGGCTATTGTTAAAGCACAGAATATTTCTGACTCTACTAAGATAGATACTGTTATTACAGAGCTAGTCTCATACGTAAAAAAAGTTAAGACTCAAGAGATTAATTTAAGTGTTAATTACGATTTTTCATCTTACCTCAATAATGCTTTTCTAGTAACTTATATCTCTTCTGGTTATATTGATAAAGACTTGAAAGTGGATAATTTTAATAGGCTAAATGGTGAGAATAATCCGTTAGGTATGAGTTCTGATATTGTGTTGCAATATAGAAAGCAACCACATGCATTGTTTGGTAATTCATATTTAGGATTTTCGACTGCAATAGAATGGCACTCTATAAATGAGATGTTATTTACTGACGATTTCTATTCTTTAATGTTTTTTGGAACAAAGCAATTCGCTGGTAAAGAGGCTGCAGGCTTGCATAATGTTTCTAATAATAATCTTAAATTCTACCAAGTAAAGGGAGGTTTGTATAAAAAGAATGAACTTAAAAATATTGAATTTGGTTTTCAAGTAGCTCTTAACCTAGGTAATCAGTATTCCAGTTTTAAAAGTGAGAATGCTAGTTTATACGTTGACTCATTAGGAAAATATATTGATTTAGAAGGAAAGTTTTTATACCTTTCTACAGAAGTAATGGGTAATAATTTTACTAAAATTCAAGGTTATGGAGCTTCGATTGACTTGTATTATCAGAAAGAAGTTCAAAATGCTTATAAGTTTAGAGTTGATATTAAGAATTTAGGATTTATTTATTGGAATAAGAATACACGAGTTTATAATCATGAAGAAAGTATTCATTTTGAAGGAATAGAGATTGATAATATTTTCGATAATTCTAAAGATTTCTCAGGAAATTCAGTGAGAG
>QMPB01000349.1 GCA_003648395.1 Bacteroidota bacterium | reverse complement strand
TTAGTTGAAAATTTTAGTCGCCCAGCTTCAAAATTTCTTTTTACCATTGGTTCCAAACCTGGCTCCCAAATTGGTATGATGCCTTTATTTAAGTTCTCTATTTTTTTTACATCAATATCAACGCATGTAACATCAATGCCAACTTCTGCAAGACAAGCTCCAGTAACTAGCCCTACATATCCTGTTCCTACTACTACTATTTTCATATATATATAATATTTTATTTCTTAGTATACTATTTTAAGTTGCGAATATAAATATTTAATTATTCAAATTATTACTTCAAATAATGTCTTATTACGTTTTTATTAAAAATAATATCAATATTTAACACCACGTTTATACTTCCATCTTTTATGCGACCATAACCAATTTTCAGGTTTTTTTCTTATTACTTCCTCTAATATTTCAAAATACTTATTTGTAATTTCATATTCTTCAGTTTCCTTAGGATTAGTAAAAAGAGTATGTGCCGTTATCTCATAATATCCTCGTTTTACTCTTTGAATATCAATAAACACAACGGATAGGTCAAGCATCTTAGATAATTTTTCGGCACCAATATGTACTCCAGTTTCTTGATTAAGGAATGGAATCCAATGCTTTATTTTAGCATGATGAGGACTTTGGTCTGCCATAAACATATAGAGCTTATCGCCTTGTTTATGATTAAGCATTACATCGTAGGTTTTATCCATAGGGTAGAGTGTGAAGCCAAATCGCTCACGAGTTCTCACCAAATATTTATCCATTACAGGATTTTCTATTTTTCCATACACTGCCCAGCATTCTTGAGGAACCCATAAAGGTGCTGTTACACCATATTCCCAGTTTCCATAATGCCCCATCATCATCATTACACTTTTTCCATTATCGTAATGCTCTTGAAAAACTTCTGGATTAGTGAATTTAAAACGCTTCTTAATGCTCTTCTTACTAATGGTAAACTCTTTTACAGTTTCAAGCATTACATCCACAAGGTGTCTAAAAAATTTGCGCTGTAGATCGATTATCTCTTCATGAGACTTTTCAGGGAAACTATTCTTAAGATTCTCATAAACAACTTTTTTTCTATATCCTATTACCTTATATAGAATAAAATAGAAGAAGTCGGAAACTCCATACATTATCCAGTGAGGCAATAGAGAAAAACCGTATATAAATGGCATCCAAATATATGCGCCGGCTCCGTGTAGTTTCTTATGTTTCATTATTGATTATTTAATGCAATATTTTATATATTAATTCCTTAAGTAAGTCTCCTCCACTTGTATATGGATTGTCAACACCCTTAGCCTTAGCGTCATATTCTCTAAGATAACCAATAATTCGTACTAATTTAGCATAAGAATAATACCGTGCTGCTGAAGAAATTGCATTTACAAAATAAGGATTAATGCCTAAAGCAGAAGCTATTGAACGGGGTGATTTGTCTTGTAGAGTATGTATAACTGCTATATTCGAAAAGTAGTTATATAGAATAGGAATTATCATTACCAAAGGATGATCTTTTGGATTTGCTGCAAAATAGAATATTATCTTATTTGCCTTAGTTATATCTTTCAAACCCAATGCATTTTGAAGTTCAAAAACATTATAATCTTTAGAAATACCTATCTTATCCTGAATGTCATCCTCAGTAATAGTTTCGCCTTTCTTAGTGGTTATTAGTAATTTCTGTACTTCATTAGAAATTCTTGATAAGTCATTCCCTAAATGCTCAGATAACATTCTACTTGCTGGTGGTGTTATTGATACGCCAATTGATCTTATATGATTTTCTATCCAATTGGGTGTTTGATTATCATATATTTTCTTTGAGTCAAAAAGAATATGATTTTTCTTGATTTTCTTTGCCACAGCAAGTCTGCCATCAATTTTTTTGTATTTATAGCAGAAAACTAGAATTGTTGATTTCTGTGGGGAGTCAATATACGATTCTAATAAGTTTAATTGCTTAAGATGCTGGGCTTCTTTAACTAGTATTACTTGATGGCTCGACATCATAGGAAATCTTTTAGCCATAGTAATAATAGTACCTATATCTGTATCCTTTCCATAAACTACCGATTGATTAAAGTCCTTTTCTCCTTCAGTCAGTACATTCTGGTCAATAAGATTGCAAATTTCATCAATAAAGAAACCTTCCTCACCATGTAAAAAGTATATTGGGGAAAAAATTTTATTCTTTATGGATTTTATTATCTCTTCGTATCTCATGCTCAGCAAATAATTTAGCTAAATAATAAATGCTTTACCTTACTCTTGCTTTTAATAAGGCTTTCCATAGCATCTATTCCTATTTTAATATGATCAGTAACGTATTCAGAAGTAACCCCTTTGTCACTTTTTTCAGTCTTAACCCCAGAGGAAATCATTGGCTGATCCGATACAAGAAGCAATGCTCCAGTAGGAATTTGATTATAAAAACCAACTGTAAATATTGTTGCAGTTTCCATATCTATTCCCATAGCACGTGTTGACCGTAGGTATTCCTTAAATATATTGTCATGCTCCCAAACTCTTCTATTAGTAGTGTATACTGTTCCTGTCCAATACTCTCTGTTAAATTTAACAACGCTTTTCGAAATAGCTTTTTGTAATGCAAAGGCAGGCATTGCAGGAACCTCAGGAGCAAAATAATCATTAGAAGTTCCTTCGCCACGTATTGCCGCAATTGGTAGAATTAAATCACCAAGTTTATTTTTTTTCTTTAGTCCTCCGCATTTCCCTAAAAATAATACCGCATCAGGATCTATTGCTGCAAGTAAGTCCATAATTGTTGCAGCCATTGGGCTTCCCATCCCAAAATTTATTATTGTAATACTATTAGCAGTAGAGCTCTGCATAGCTTTGTCTTTTCCTTCAATTTCAGAATTAAATAAGTTTGCAAATATTTCTACATAATTGTTAAAATTGGTTAGCAGAATGTATTTGCCAAAAGTGTTTAATTCTTTACCAGTATATCTTGGCAACCAATTGCTTACAATATCTTCTTTAGACTTCATAAATTAATTATTTTAGTTTTATAATCTAGTTTCAACTTTTTTCTGCATTACAGCTTTCCATGATGCAAAATCGCCAGCAATAATATGCTTACGTGCTTCCTTTACTAGCCATAAATAAAATGCTAGATTATGGATACTTGCAATCATAGGCCCAAGGGTTTCTTTAGCAGTGAATAAATGGCGCAAATATGCTTTTGTATATTGGCTATCAACAAAAGAAAGCCCGTTTGTATCAATGGGACTAAAGTCGTTATACCACTTTTTATTTTTGATATTTATAATTCCTTCGCTAGTAAATAGCATGCCATTTCTACCATTGCGAGTAGGCATTACGCAATCAAACATATCAACTCCAAGCGAAATGCCTTCTAATATATTTGAAGGAGTACCAACTCCCATTAGATATCTAGGTTTGTCTTCTGGTAGAATGTCTGTAACAAGTTCAGTCATTTCGTACATCAACTCATGAGGCTCGCCCACCGATAATCCTCCAATAGCATTTCCCTCAGCTCCTTTGCTGGCAATCATTTCTGCTGATTGCTTTCTCAAATCCTTAAAAGTACTTCCTTGTACAATAGGGAAGAGGCTCTGCGAGTGACCATATTTTGGCTCTGTTTTATCAAAATGATCGATACAACGTTGTAGCCAATTATGAGTCATATGCATTGAATTCTTTGCGTAGTCGTAATCGCAAGGGTATGGTGTGCATTCGTCAAATGCCATTATTATATCTGCTCCAATAGTACGTTGAGTTTCTATAACATTCTCAGGAGTAAAAAGATGCTTAGACCCATCAATATGGCTACGAAAATGAACGCCATCTTCTTTAATTTTGCGAGTATCGCTAAGAGAATATACTTGGTATCCACCGCTATCTGTAAGTATTGGGCCTTTCCATCCGTTGAATTTATGTAATCCACCTGCGCCCTCTATAACTTCTAATCCTGGTCTAAGAAATAGGTGATATGTGTTGCCTAAAATAATTTGTGCTTTTATATCTTCACTAAGTTCTTTAATATGAACAGCTTTTACTGTGCCAGCAGTACCCACAGGCATAAATATAGGGGTTTCTATATCACCATGGTCTGTATGCATAAGGCCAGCACGTGCTTTGCTCTTTGGGTCTTTATGTAGTAAATCAAATTTCATAAAATAATTGTTATTCTTTAGTAGTATAAAAAAGAATGTAAAATGTAACTAACTATATTGTAATCAATGCTTAATGTATTATTATATAGCTGTATTCAGTCTTTTAAATACTAAATATTTGTTTAATATATAACAAACAAAAGTAGCAAAAATACAGCTATGATTTTCCTTATATTTTGTTAAGATAATCTAAGTTTAAATTTATTAGTAAATGCAGCTTTATGGTTTAGGAAATTAGAAATAAAGATATTAACAAATAGATATTGATTTTAAGTTTTATTCTAGTTCAAAACTAAAGATAAAAACTCATATTTTCGCAATATAATTTTAATATGAGTTTGTTATGTATATAATGAAAATTAAAGGTAGCGGAAAGATTCCTAATTATATTCAATTACGAGATGATGATTTTGCGTTAATCTCATATTTTAAGGCTAGTGCATATATTAATGCTCTTGCAAATGATAATATTCAAGAATATACAGAAGATATTGCTGAAATAATTGATGATATGAATTATGGTGAGCTTTACTATATAAAAAATAAAAAATAGACATATGAACGTATTAATTGGTCTTAAGAATGTATCGGTATTTCAACAGAAAATAATGATACTAAAGGATGTGAATCTTGAAATTAAAGAAGGTGAGTTTGTTTATTTAGTTGGCCGTACAGGAAGTGGTAAGAGCAGTTTAATGAAGCTCCTATATGCTGATTTGCCAATGAAAGAAGGAGAAGCTTCAATAGTAGGTTATGATTTGAATAAGCTTAAGAGAAAAGAGATTCCTTTTTTACGAAGAAAGCTAGGAATTGTATTTCAGGATTTCCAGTTGCTAATGGATAGAAGTGCAGCCGAGAATTTGCTTTTTGTTATGAAAGCAACTGGCTGGAAAGATAAAAAGAAAATGGAGCAGCGCTTAAAAGAAGTTTTAAAGGATGTAAGAATGGATACCAAAGGTCATAAGATGCCTCATCAATTATCTGGTGGTGAGCAGCAGCGTATAGTTATTGCTCGTGCACTTATTAATGAGCCAGATCTTATTTTGGCAGATGAGCCTACTGGTAATCTCGATCCAGAAACATCGCGAGGGATTATGAATTTGCTAAGAGATATCTCCATATCGGGTAGAGCAGTTGTAATGGCTACTCATGATTATTCCCTGTTTACTGAATTCCCAGGTCGCAAAATTACTTTTGAAGATTCTACAATTAAAGAAAAGAATACGATTATTGATATAGTAAAGGATAAAGTTCAATCGATTGTGAACTAAGGCTTAAAGACTGTCTAATGCCTACTGCCTACTGCCTACTGAAGACTGAAGACTGAAGGCTGAAGACTGCCTACTGAAGACTGAATAGAACACTAACTCCAATGCTCATTGATATAATCATTAATTTCGCCTATTGATTCTATCTCCTGAGACGAATTTCCGCTTCTAACATAGAATTTTTCATTAGATTTTC
>QMPB01000348.1 GCA_003648395.1 Bacteroidota bacterium | reverse complement strand
AGCACTCATTAATTGTAGGTAGTCAATTATTATCATTTGAATATCGTGCTGAGATTTAAGTCTTCTACTTTTTGCCCTCAATTCAAATATTGAAAGGGCAGGAGTGTCGTCAATAAATAGCTTAGCATCATTCAATGCGCTAATATTAGTATTTAACTGCGACCATTCTTCAGTTGTTAAATTACCTTTCCTAAGTTTATCACCACTAATTTCAGTTTCAGAAGATATAAGTCTTGTTACTAACTGTACAGCAGACATTTCCAGTGAGAATAATGCGACAGATTTATTGTAATCTACAGCAACATTTCTAGCTAAACTCAAAACAAAGGCTGTTTTACCCATACCTGGACGCGCAGCAAGTATAACTAAATCAGAAGGTTGCCATCCTGATGTTAAATTATCCAAGCGATGAAAACCACTAGGAATTCCACTAATATTACCTTCATGCTTTGATGCTTCCTCAATATTTGCTATTGCTTCTTTTACAACATCTTCAATATTTACAGCCGATCGTCTAAGGTTGTTTTCAGCTACTTCAAAAAGACTAGTTTCTGCCTTGTCAAGTAAATCTAATACATCAGTAGTTTCGTCAAAAGCATCTTTAATAATATTTGAAGAAATACGAATAAGCTCTCTTTGAATATATTTCTGCTGGATAATACGAGCGTGAAATTCAATATTTGCACCAGAAGCAATTCTATTTGTAAGTTGCATTATATAATAGCTGCCACCAACAATATCAAGATTTCCTGTTTTTTTAAGCTCTTGATTCACTGTCATTATATCTACTGGTTCCGACCGACCAAAAAGAGTTTTAATAGCTTCGAAAATATGCTGATGAGCTTGTTTGTAGAACATATCTGGTTGCAATATATCAATAACCTTATTTACTGCATATTGCTCTAGCATCATTGCTCCAAGTACTGCATTCTCTAAATCAAGAGCTTGGGGTGGAACCTTACCATATTCAAGTGTTGGTTGACCTTTATGCTTTGTACTTTGTTTAAATTTCGAAAGAGTGTTAGCTGTGTTCTTGTTCGTATTATCCATATGGCAAAAATACTTCTATATGATTTTATTTCTCTAAAGAATAAAATTATTTTTAAACAATTTATGGGATTTGCAGGAATTCTATTTGTTAAGTTGTTGAAATACTAGTAGTGTTTTTAGATTAATTTGCTGGAAGAGTAATTATGAAAGTACTACCTTCATTAATCTTACTTTCTATATCTATTTTGCCTCCAAGACTTATAACTAGCTCTAAACTAATGAGTAAGCCGAGTCCTGTTCCTCTTTCATTGTTAGTACCGAAGTTAGAAACTGGACTTTTTGTTATGAAAAGATTTTTGGATTGCTCTTCAGACATTCCAATTCCATTATCTATAACTGAAATATAGTGTTTATTATCTTTTGTTGAGTAGTTTATCTTTATTTCACCATTCTCCCTAGTGAATTTAATGGCATTGCTAATAATATTTCTTAATACAATTCTTAAATAGTTTTCATCAGTATTTAATAAAATAGAACTATCAATGTTATTAGAGAAACTAATGCTTTTTGTAAATAATGTTAATTCAATATTTTCAATTATACTATCTATTAAAGGGGAAATATAGAATTCTGAAATATCTATCTTATTATCTATTCTATGTTTTGACCAATACAATAAGTTCTCAAGCATGGAAAAAGTAACTTTCATTGATTTGCCAATTAATTTAATATACTCTTTCTTTTTGTCTTCAGTAATACTATTCTCATCATCTTCAAGCATTCTGAAAAACATATCAGCAGTGCCAATTGGGCCTTTTAAATCATGTGTAAATATTCCAAAAACTTTCTCCAGAGCAGAATTGTATTGTGCTAATTCTATTGACTTACGTTCTAGTGTGTTATTACTTTCTTTTAGTTTAAGGTTAATTTTCTTAATTCGTTTAATGCTAAATAGTACAATAAAACCAAATACTACTGAGATAACCAATAGAGATATAATAATACTTCTTGTTTTATGTCCTTTCTCAATGTATTGATCTTTAATTCTGTTCTCTGTAACAAGAATTTCATTTTCAGCATTTCTTTGTATTAGATTATACTTAGATTCTAGTATTTTAACATTAAATTTATGGTCTACATTGTTTAAAGAGTCGGCGATAGTTTTTGATTTCAAAAAATAATTGTATGCCTTTTTATAGTAACCTTTATTATAATAAATATTTGCTAAGGATGAAAGTATCTCTATACTGCCATTCTTTTTGTCCCGCGAACTAGAGAGCTCTAAATACTTATTACCATATATAATAGCATTATCTATATTATAATTGTTTTCACTATTAAAGAAAAATAATACTTCTATTGTTGCTAATTTTAGGGCCTCAAATCCAAAATGCTCTGTTATATCATATATGCTATCAGCTATTGCTATTGCTTTTTCAATATTATTTTGTTTTGCAAGTATTTTTGCAATGTTTAGATCAATTACTATTTTATCATATATACTGTTAACATTATTATAATACTTTTTGCTTAAATTGATATTCTTTAATGCTAAATCAAACTCTTCAAGAGAAGATAAGTATATGCCATAGTTTAGGGCTGAATAAGCTTTTAAAGATTCGTTATCATATTTATTGGAAAGATAGATTCCTTTTAAAAAATTCTTTTTAGCATTAATGGTATCATTAAAATTGGAAAACATAATAGCGAGTTCAATATAATTTGTAACAAATAGCTCATTAATTTGTGCATTTAAAGTATCCTTTATTCTAATTTCCTTTATTGCATTAATACTTTTCAATTGAAATTCAACAGCAGATTCATACAATCCCATATCGTCATATATTAACGCTAAATTGTTATACATGCTAGGTAAATGGTAAATATTATTTTGTTTCCCTTCCAAAGTATTACCTTTGCTATTCATCATATCAATGGCTTCTTCCATATATAGTATAGCAGAATCATTTAAGTTTATATAGTTATAGTACGTTCCAAGAATCATATAGTAATCAACTTTATTAGCATATGTTCCTTTAATGTTTAGGTATTTCTTGTAAAAAGGGAGTATTTCTTTAACTTCATTTATATCTCTATCAAAATATAACCAAATAGAATCGTGTAGAACCTTAAATAAAGTGCTATCGGGCAAATCCTTTAGTTTATATTCCTGTTCAATATCGTTAGTATCTGTTTTTTCCCTAGAATATACATTGCTTTTACTAATTTGAAAGCAAAAGAGAAGAAAAATAATAATTGATGTTTTGTTATTGAACATAAGAACAATTTGTAATTATATATAGAATCAGGTTCGCAAATACCTAAATAAATTATCACTAATCATTTAATATGAATGATTAGTTACAAATCTAATATTGTATAGATTTGTGATAACAAATTTATGAAAAATTAGTAAAGCTTTTAATATTATTTTTTTATGTAAAATAAATACAATATTATTAGAAGAATTAGTATTGACTAATTATGAAAATAATCTCTCATTCTATCAAAGAAACTTTTGTCTTTGGCAGTAGGTTTAGGGTCGAAATTTGAGGATCTTTTAAATTTCTCCATCATTTGTATTTCTTCACTACTTAGGCTTTGAGGAGTCCAAACATTAATATTTACAAGTAAGTCACCAACACCATGATATTCAACACTTGGTAAGCCCTTACCTCTAAGTCTAAATACTTTCCCAGCTTGAGTGCCAGCAGGAATTTTTACTTTAGCTTTCCCATCGACAGTAGGTATTTCAATAGTAGTACCTAATACAGCATCAGGAATACTAATATAATGATCGTAAAGTAGGTTATTTCCGTCACGTTTGAGTTCATTATGCGGGATAACCTCAATAACAACTATTAAATCGCCATTAATACCACCACGAGCAGCGGCATTTCCTTTTCCAGAAACAGAGAGTTGCATTCCGTCTTCTACACCTCCAGGAATATTAATAGTAATTACTTCTTCTCCTTTAATAATTCCATTTCCATGACAAGTCTTACATTTGTTAGTAATAATCTTACCTTCTCCGCCACATTGAGGACAAATACTTTGTGTTTGCATATGACCAAGAAAAGTTTGTTGAACACGAGTAACATGTCCACTACCATTACAAGTACTACAAGTAGAGTATGAGCTTCCACCTTCTGCACCGCTACCTTGGCAAGAATTACAAGCTATATATTTGTTAACTTTAATTTTCTTTTCAGCACCATGAGCAATATCTTTAAGAGTTAATTTTACTCTAACTCTAAGATTGCTTCCTTTGTTTACTCTTCGTCCTCTTCCTTGGCTTCCACCAAATCCCCCACTGAATCCACCTCCAAAGATATCACCAAATTGAGAGAAAATATCTTCCATATTCATATGCTGGCCTCCAAAGCCACCGCCACCAGCAGCACCAGACATGCCCGCATGTCCATATTGATCGTAACGAGCGCGTTTATTATCATCGCTCAATACTTCGTAAGCTTCTGCTGCTTCTTTAAACTTATCCTCAGCACTTGCATCACCAGGGTTTTTGTCAGGGTGAAATTGAATAGCTTTTTTTCGATAAGCTTTCTTAATAGTTGCGGCATCTGCCCCTTTGTCAACTCCTAATATTTCGTAAAAATCTCTTTTTGACATATCTTTAAAATTATGTTCTATTCTTAATCTCCAACTACTACTTTGGCAAAACGAATGACCTTATCATTCATAGTATAGCCTTTTTCTATTGCATCTATAACCTTTCCTTTCATATCTTCAGTAGGAGCAGGTATTTTTGTTAAAGCTTCATGTAAATCAGTATCAAATTCTTTACCTATACATTCTATCTCTTTAACGTTTTTTTGATTTAAGATATTCAAAAAACGGTTGTATATAAGCTCTAATCCTTCACGGTGAGCTTTGTTTTCTTCTGTTGCTTCAGTAGCCTTTATAGCTCTCTCAAAATCATCGACTACGGAAATAATATTAATAATCACATCCTCACCGGCAGTCTTATAAATATCAGATTTCTCCTTAATAGTACGCTTCCTAAAGTTGTCAAATTCAGAATAAAGTCTTAAGTACTTGTCATTAATTTCTGCAATTTTCTCTTTAGCTTCAATTAACTCTTCTTCAAGTTCCTGTTCTTTATTTTTTTTCTTCTTTTTTGACTTTTTCTTGGAAGTCTTATTAGATTTTGAATCAATATCCTTCTCTGACTTTTGTTCAGTATCTGTTGAAGTTTTGTCAGTAGATTCTTCAATATTAATTTCTTCCTTAATATCTTTCTCTGTATTAATTTTCTCTTTGCTCATATCTTATAATAAATTAATTAGTTAATATTTTGAATATCAATAATTAATGATGATTATTCGTATTGTATTAATTCTATTTTCGACAAATGATTTACCAATTATGTTGCCATATATAAAATGTAGTCATATTGTCAGTTAGCTAGTGTTATTTATGTGTTTTAGATAAAATAAAAGTGAGGCAACTAAAACTCATTATTGTTTGTTATAATTATATATTTGCAACATTATAATAATTGTAACTAATCAGTGTAAATTGCCTTTATTATTACAATTATAGAGTACTACGTATATCACTGACCCTGAAAGGGTCAAATACGAATAACCATGGGCGAAGTCCCATGGTTATGAATACTAATT
>QMPB01000347.1 GCA_003648395.1 Bacteroidota bacterium | reverse complement strand
TAAAAATCAGGTATATAACGTTACCTCTTGATTTTACTAATTTATCTGAAGTAAAGAATAAATTACAAAGATTTAATACTAAGGATAAAATCGATTTATACAATTTGAGTATTAAGTTTAAAGCATTTAATTTAAATGATTCTATTTGGATTAAAAACGACGTGCTATTGGATGCATTGCCAATATTGCAATCTAGCAGTCAGCAAGTGTTAAAAAAATCTAATTTTACTCAATTACAAGATTCATTAGGAGTATATTTGGTGAAAATTGAAGAAGTTTTAAAGACGAATGATATTGCACCTCTTTCTTATGTTAAACCTACTATAGAACAGATAATATTAAATAAAAGAAAACAAGAACTTCTAAAGAAACTTGAAAAAGACATTACAATAGATGCAATTAAAAATAAAAACTTTGAATTATTTAAGGATAAATAGTCTCTCTCTATTAATACTCTTGCTTTTCTCTGTACCGACCTTTGCCCAAGAAGTGGTAACTGTAGATAGTACAGGTGTAGTTAAAAATAATGATATTTTAGAAGATAATAAATCTACAAAAATTGATTCTGTTAAAACCTTTAAAAGGTTTAAGGCAGAAGGAGTTAGTGCGGTGGTTGGTGATTATGTAATATTGGAATTCGATATAGATAAAAGCTACTTAGAATTTGAACAAAATGGGGTTGATATATCTACTATAGATCGTTGTCAAATGCTTGGCAAATTAATGGAAGATAAACTATATGTGCATCACGCTATCCAGGATAGTATAATTATAACCGATGCAGAAATTCAGCCAGAAGTGGACCAAGTTATGGAATATATGATTTCGCAAGTTGGAAGTGAAGAGAAAGTGGTTGAATATTATAGAAAAAAGAATATTGCCGAACTCAAAGCAGATCTTTTAAAAGCTAGGAAAGAAATTCGTCTTACTGAAAGAATGCAAGAGCAAATAGTTTCTAATATTACGATTACTCCTGAAGAAGTTAGAACATTTTTCTTTTCAATACCAGTAGATGAAAGACCTATATTTGGAACAGAATTAGAAATTGCTCAGTTAGTTGTGGAGCCACAAGTTACCGAAAAAGCTAAACAAAATGTTATTAACCGTCTTAAAGTAATGCGTTCAGATATTGTAGATAATGGTTCTTCGTTTGCTACAAAAGCTGTATTGTACTCTAAAGATGGTACACGTACTAAAGGAGGTTTAATTGAAGGGGTTAGAAGAGACTCTCCAATGGCTAAGGAGTTTAAAGACATGGCCTTTTCATTATTAGAAGGAGAAGTAAGTGAACCTTTTGAAACAGAATTTGGTTTTCATATATTAAAAGTAGATAAAATACGTGGACAGACGGTAGATGTTAGACATATTATTTTATTTCCTGAAGTTTCTAATCAAATTATAGAAGAAGCTAGGACAAAAATTGATACTATAAGGCAGAGTATAATTGATGAGAAATTGCCTTTTGATGCAGCTGCAAAACTTTATTCAAATGATAAAGAAACCAGAAATAATGGAGGGCAATTAATGAACCCTGCAACTTTTGATACTCGTTTCGATCTAACCAAAATGGACCCTACCTTAAGTGCTCAGGTTTATAATATTAAAAAAGGAGAGGTTACTAAAGTTTTTACAGATACTGACCGAACAGGAAAAAGTATTTTTAAAATCCTTACTGTTACAGATAGACATGACGAGCATGTTGCAGATTATGTAAAAGATTATGAAAAAATACATGAATTAGCAATAAAAGAAAAGCAGTTAAAGGCTATTGAAAAATGGCAGGCTGATAAAATTAAAGAGACCTATGTAAAAGTAAACGAAGATTTTTACGATTGTGATTTTACTAATAACTGGTTATATAACAATGATTAATTTATGTCAGACGTAGCAGCTATAGAACAACTTGTTTTAAGATATAATGCATTAAAGCAAGAAATAAAAAAGATTATTGTTGGTCAGGATGATGTTGTAGAGCAAGTATTGTTGGCTATATTTTCTGGAGGTCATGCCTTATTAATTGGAGTTCCTGGGCTTGCAAAAACATTATTGGTACATACGGTTGCTGAAGCTTTAGGGCTTAATTTTAAAAGAATTCAGTTTACACCAGATTTGATGCCTAGTGATATATTAGGTTCTGAAATCTTAGATGAGAACAGGCATTTTAAATTTATAAAAGGGCCTATATTCTCAAATATTATTTTGGCAGATGAAATTAATAGAACTCCTCCAAAAACCCAAGCAGCTTTATTAGAAGCGATGCAGGAGCGTTCAGTTACCATCGCAGGACATACGTATAAGCTAGACAAACCTTATTTTGTGTTAGCAACACAAAACCCTATTGAGCAAGAAGGGACTTATCCTTTACCTGAAGCGCAATTGGACCGTTTTATGTTTGCTATCAATTTAGATTACCCTTCTTTTAATGAAGAAGTAGATATAGTGAAGACTACAACAATAGGTGCAAACCCTGTTATTAACGCGTTGTTTTCTGCTGAAGAAATTATTAGCTATCAGAAACTTATTCAAAAAATACCGGTAGCTGATAATGTAATAGAATATGCAGTAACACTAGTAGGTAAAACACGCCCTAAGAGCTCTGCAGCCCCAGAGATAATTAAAAAATACATAGATTGGGGAGCAGGCCCTCGAGCTTCACAAAACTTAATCCTCAGTGCAAAAACATATGCTGCATTGAATGGTAAATTTTCTCCAGACATTGAAGATGTTCAAAAAGTTACTATGGGCATACTTCGACATAGATTAATAAAAAACTACAAGGCAGAAGCAGAAGGTTTAAGTATTGAAGATATTATTAAAAGCCTTTTCTAAATAGCCTTCTTAAATTGTATTATTCTTATTATTACCATAGATTATTGTGTAAAGTCATGCGTTATATTCAGCAAATATTAGTTATTATTAAATAATATTTATCGATAAGCTAATATCATTAAATATTTGCTAATATTTATTAATTTTTGTAATTTTGCACTACTTCAAAAAACATATATAAGTATGGCATTCGATATTAAAATGATTCAAAATGTATACTCTCAAATGGTAGAGAGAGTAGATAAGGCAAGAGAAATTTCTGGTAAAGCGCTGACTCTTTCAGAAAAAATATTATACTCACATTTATGGGATGGAAATGCAACGAAAGCATTTACAAGAGGTAAGGATTATGTAGATTTTGCACCAGATCGTATCGCCTGTCAAGATGCTACTGCCCAAATGGCTTTGCTTCAGTTTATGCAAGCAGGGAAAGAGAAAGTGGCTGTTCCAACAACCGTTCATTGTGATCACCTAATACAGGCTAGAGTAGGAGCAGATAAAGATTTACAAAATGCACTAAATAACAGTAACGAGGTATTTAATTTTTTAGAATCTGTTTCTAATAAATACGGAATTGGTTTCTGGAAGCCAGGCGCTGGAATTATTCATCAAGTTGTTTTAGAAAATTATGCATTTCCTGGAGGAATGATGATTGGTACCGATTCTCATACTGTAAATGCAGGAGGGTTAGGAATGATAGCTATTGGAGTAGGTGGAGCTGATGCTGTAGATGTGATGGCGGGAATGCCTTGGGAATTAAAATTTCCAAAATTAATTGGAGTAAAATTAATAGGAAATGTTTCAGGATGGACAGCTCCAAAAGATGTTATTCTAAAAGTAGCAGGTATTGTTACTGCTAAAGGTGGAACTGGTGCAATCGTTGAATACTTTGGTGAAGGAGCCACTGCATTATCTTGTACAGGAAAAGGAACCATTTGTAATATGGGTGCTGAAATAGGAGCAACTACTTCTACATTTGGTTATGATGAATCTATGGAGCGTTATTTACGCGCAACTGATAGAAACGATGTAGCAGATGCTGCCAATGAGGTTAAAGATTATTTAACTGCAGACCCAGAAGTATATGCAAACCCAGAACAATATTTTGATCAAGTAATCGAGATAGACTTAACTACATTACTTCCACATATCAATGGGCCATTTACCCCAGATTTAGCTACTCAAGTAGGTGCTATGACTGAAAAAGCTACTAAAAATGGATGGCCATTAGATGTTGAGTGGGGGTTAATAGGATCTTGTACAAACTCATCATATGAAGATTTATCAAGAGCTGCATCTATAGCACAACAAGCTATTGATAAAGGCATTAAAATGAATGCAGAGTTAGGTATTAACCCAGGTTCTGAACAAGTTCGTTTTACTGCAGATAGAGATGGAATTTTAGGAGTTTTCGAAAATCTAGATGCCAAAATATTTACCAATGCTTGTGGGCCTTGTATTGGACAGTGGGCAAGACAGGGAGCTGATAAAGAAGAGAAAAATACAATCGTTCATTCTTTTAACCGAAATTTTGCAAAAAGAGCAGATGGTAATCCTAATACTCATGCATTTGTTGCTTCTCCAGAAATGGTTATGGCAATAACATTATCAGGAAAGTTGGATTTCAACCCATTGACAGATAAATTAAAAACTGAAAATGGTGAAGAGGTTTTATTAGATGAGCCTACTGGTTGGGAACTCCCGCCTAATGGTTTTTCAGTTGATGATAATGGGTATATTGAGCCAATTGAAGATGGAAGTGGAGTAAATGTTGTGGTAGATACAGATTCAGAAAGATTACAATTATTAACCCCTTTTGTTCCATTAGGAAATAAAATTGAAGGTGCTAAGTTACTTATTAAGGCCCACGGGAAATGTACCACTGACCATATTTCTATGGCAGGACCTTGGTTGCGTTTTAGAGGGCATTTAGATAATATATCTAATAACTGTTTAATTGGTGCGGTGAATTCATTTAATATGAAAACTAACTTTGTAAAGAGCCAATTAGATGGTGAATACGATGCAGTACCAAAAACTGCTCGAGCATATAAAGATGCTGGTGTATTGACTATTGTTGTAGGTGATCATAATTACGGTGAAGGTTCTTCAAGAGAGCATGCTGCTATGGAGCCACGTCATTTGGGGGTTGCTGCGGTATTAGTGAAATCATTTGCTAGAATCCACGAAACCAACCTTAAAAAGCAAGGAATGTTAGGATTGACTTTTGCTACTGAAAGTGATTACGACCTAATAAAAGAAGATGATACGTTTAACTTTACAGACCTAAATGAATTTGCTCCAGGAAAACTGTTAACGATTGAAGCAGTTCATACCGATGGTAGTAAAGATATTATTTTGGCAAACCATACTTATAATGACTCACAAATAGAATGGTATGATGAAGGATCTGCCCTTAATTTGATTAAGAAGGAAAATAAATAAAACTCTATGCCTTTGTTGGTGAAATAAACCAACAAAGGTTTTATCTTATTTAATAATCATTAATAGAATCAACTAATTATTCTTTCGTATTCATAATTCTTAAAACAAAGTAAGGGACTAACATAAAGGCTATGATCAAAATTTTATAAAATCCAATAATGGATATATAAATAGTGTCATAAGACTCTACCGTTAAGTTGTGTTGACTTGCCCAGATTTGGTAAACAAAGTCGTGAGCAAATAGAAATACCAACCACGAAAAAACTAAGATTGAAAAATTGATAACCGAACACCACCCTAAAAACTTTCTTATCGTTTGAGTATTCATATAAATTAATTTTAAGTTATTTTAATATTATT
>QMPB01000346.1 GCA_003648395.1 Bacteroidota bacterium | reverse complement strand
TACTTTATGGCAATGACAAATCGCTGACGCTAAAAAATTCTAAAAACATTTCAAGAGTGTCTGAAAACAGACTACTATTTACTACTTTAATTGGTGGAACTATAGGTGCCCTACTCTCTATGTTTATTTTTAGACATAAAATTAAAAAGCCCTCTTTTATAATAAAGTTCAGCATCCTTGTAATACTGCAAACTGCTATATTCTTTTTTATTTTAAAGATATTCTTAATGGTTTACAAGTTTGAGGAGTTTTAGAGACTATTAAGCACTCTGAAGGATAAAAGAACACTACTGTAGGACTAACACATAGCTAACAGTTACTAGAGCTCAGAGAAGCTCCTATAGATTATTTTATAAATTACTTAGCAATGTTTTAAAATCTTGGGTTCTCGCCCCATTTTCTAGATCTAAAGAGTCTATATAAAAATAATCGTAACCTATTTATCATCACCCTACCCTACTCTTATTTTAAAAATCATTATGCATCCCAAAACTAGTTTCAGTGAAAGTAGTCTCTTCATAATTTATTTTAAGAGGAAAAAGTTCTCTTTTAACACTATGACTACCTAGTATATTACCAATGCCATAGTTATCTTTAGTTAGTTTAACAATTCTCATATTAGAGTCTACAGGTTTACCTTCACTATCTTTTATCATATCTAGTTCATATACGGTTCTTACTGCATCAACAAATGCTGAAGCCCCTCTACACTGAGTTGTATTTTTTGTACTATGGTGAATAAAGATTATTGTCTTGTTCTCTTTATTAGCCCAATCTGTAAAGAGCTGCATAAATCTTCTTGCGCTTGAGTTGTTATTTTCATCTGTGCCATAGAATGCTATTAAGGGGTCAAGTATTATTAGGTCATATTCTTGAAGCTTTGTTTTAAAGTGAGAGAAGAGTGGAGATACTTCTACCCTTCTTTGATCATCGTAGAGGAACTGTATTGTGGGAGAGTCACTAATATCTATTTTAAATTCAATTGAAGCATTATTAATTAATAGTTTCGCATGCGAAACTTATTTATCATACTCATCTATTAATTTTTCAAGTTTCATTTCAAAATCATTTTTCTGTTTTTCATTTAACTTTGTTAAGTCAACTGATAAAGAAATTTTTTGTTTTGTTTTTTTATAATGAATAATACTAGTAACTTTTTTATTACTCTGTTTTTTAACTTCAAATCTAATATCTTCTCTAGTGACTTTTTTATCTTTTAATAAAAAATAAAGTTCCTCTTGCTTCTTAATATCTTTTATTTTTTGAAGCTCGTATAAGGCTTCAATATCTTTTACAGACTTATTTTCTGCAAGGTCATTAATTATTTTTTTACTAAGTTTTAATATTGCCATTACCTTAGCTAAATAACTTTTTGATTTGTTAATTACATTAGACAGTTCATCTCTGGTTTTATATAAACCCTTATCAATTGCTTCTTGACATGCTAAAGCAAGTTCTAGAGGCAGAAGTTGATCTCTTTGAACATTTTCAATTGTTGCTTGTCTAAACAGAAGCTGATTATTTTCAAGTGAATCAGAGTAGGGTATGTCAACAACAGATGCCCAAATAGTTTCTTTATTAATTAACTTATGTGCATACAATCTTCTGTGACCAGCAATAACAATATATTTGTTCTTATATTTTTGAACAATAATAGGTTGTAATTGACCTTCACTTTTTATGCTCTTTGCCAACTCTTGTAAAGACTCTTCTTTCATTTCTATTCTAGGTTGGAAAGGATTGTCTTTAATATCCTTAATTTTCAACAGGTTTTTATCTCCTGTTTCAACGCTGCTTCTTTCTTTATCACCTCTTAACAGTGCCCCTAAGTCTTGAGTCAAGGCTGCACCCTTAGCCGCATTTAATAAACTTTTACTACTCGCACCAATAGAGCTACTTAAATCTATTTTTTTAGCCATTTTTAGCCTCTTTTATTATTTCTTTAATTAGTTTTTTAAATTCTTTTTTTGCTTTTGAATCTTTTAGTTCTGTAACACCTGTCCCTGTTTCAAGAGTTTTATAATAATCAGCTCTAGTTCTTAACATATTTTGTAATAAAGAGAAATTTGGATTTTCTTTAATGAATGTATCTAAACTAATAAAATCTTTTGTAGTTGCTGAAACATTATTAATTAAAAGTTTTGGTTTTAATTGTATATCTGTTGACTCTTCTATCTGATCAATAATTTCTCTAAATTGATGGAGTCCTATAATATCATTGGTTTTATCATTAGCAGGTACTATGATTAAATCAGCTATAGCAATGGCAATTCTATTCACATCAGAATCAAAACCTCCAACATCAATAATAAATGTTTGCTCTTCTTTTGTATTTTTAGTTTTTTCATTATGGTTTTTAAGAGTAATTAAATCTTCTAAAGATTTAGTTTGAAGTACGGCAATAGGTTCTCGTCCATTGTTTTTTCTCATTTCATTGTTGATTATGATAGTTCTTTGAAAATCTAAATCGACAACAGCTGCTTTGAGTGCTACAGCTAAATGAAATGAAATAAGGGATTTTCCTACACCACCTTTAGTATGAGCAATGGTAATAATCATAGAAACTCCAAATCAATTTTAATTGATTGTATTATAGCAAGATTTATTCCTTATGTTAGTTGTGTTATATCTTTGTTAGTTATAGAAATTTAGCAAAAAAACACAAACAAAGAGGAGTACTTCCCATAACGAGGAGCTTTTACCCATATTGAGGACTTATTTCCCAAAAAGAGGATACAATGTATTTTCTTAAAATGAGGACTATGAATGAGTAATATAAATCCAAGCAAATCTTTAGAGAAAGCAAAGAAACAACATTTCGAGATGTTGAGAAAGAATAATGCTATCACAGATGCTAAAAATGGCGAGTTATCTTTAGGTGCAATGAAATCCTTAGATGTAATCTTACAAGTTTATCATGAGCATCAAGACAGGAAAATTCATATGGAATTATCCTATCTAAGAAAAAAACTAGGCTTAGAAAAAAATAATGATTATGTAGACAGAATTAAAACATATCTGTTGGAATTAAAATTACCATTTGAATTAAGAGATTTTAATGATATACAATCTGGAAAGAAAGTGGCTTGGGCATTAACATCATTTTTAAATGAAGTGAAGTCATATAAAGATACTCAACACCTAATAGAAATTAATATTTCTGAAAGTTTTGTAGAATATATGGTTGATAGAGCAGGGTATACAAATATAGATTTATCTTTATCTAAAAGATTTAAAACTAAATATGGGTATAAAATTTATGAGATGTACTTAAGATATTATTCTATGCCTAATAGAATAGATAAACAACTAGGAACCATAAAGAAAGATTTAAATGAATTAAATGATAAATTTGGAACAAAACATAAACATGCTTCTAAAATGTTAGAAGGTATGAATAGAGGCATACAAGAAATATTATCTTTAACTGGTGAAGAAATATTTTGTAGTTATGATAGGGTTCATAAAAAATTTACATTTTCATGGGCTAAAAATCTTAAGAAAATAGAAACAAAATGTAGAATACCTAATGCTAGAGTGGATGAATTTATAGAATGGGTTGTTGATCATACAAAACAAAAAATAAATAATATGAAGTATTATAAAATTAAAATTAAAAAATTAATTTTAGAAGATGAATATGAAGAGATGGAAACTTTGTATAGAGGAATGATGATTCATAAATATGGGTACTCTTCAACTGAGGTAGATGCATATAAGTCAATAAGCGGTAAATATAAAGAGTTTTCAAGAAAAAAAGAACAAATAACTCTCTTTTAATAATTGTAAGATTACTATACTAGAGAGTTGAACTATCAAAGGAAGCCGTAATATAGGGCTGTATAAAGATTATTTTTCCTATAGTGAGGACTTTATTTCCCATAGCGAGGACTATTCACTTCCCATAGTGAGGACTTTATTTCCCACAATGAGGATTGATTTCCTATAACGAGGACTTTATATATAGAAAGAGTTTATATAAGGTATTAAAGGACAATAATATTAAAAATAGCATGAAAGTTTTCCCATAATGAGGACTTTAATACTCAATATTTATTGTAATAAATAAATAAAGCATATAATTTTATACTTTGTCCTCATTATGGGAAATAAACCTATTATTTTACAATATTCAAAGTAAGTACAATAAATAATGTAGATAAGAAAGAATAAAAGTCCTCATTATGGGAAATAATAAAATAAAAGTCCTCGTTATGGGAAAAAGCCCTCAAATTATTTTTCTGTTCTACAGTTTCTTTTTTTATAAATTTATCTTAGATTGGGCCTGGCATTGCAGTCAGTTTAAAAACTTTAGTACAAGTGTATGATTGGTTTAATAATGAAGTTCTAGAGACTGGTTTGTCTCTTACTATTTAGCCTCATTAAGCTTCTTACATATCTCATCCGTCAGAAGCTCTAGCTTCTGAGCTCTTTCGTAGTAGTGAAGGAACTCTCTTACCCAGTTGGGTATCTCGAGTACTCTACCTTTTCTACTAACTCCCCAACTAAGTACTGTAGGGTAGGGAACGTTAGCTATATCAGAGAACTCTTTTTTATTCATATTTAGGTTCTTTAGTAGTTCCACAAATTCATCTTTTTTCATTTTAAGTCCATATTTATATATTATTACAATGATTGTATCAGATAAAGCTTTGATATTACATTTATTTACTTGACTCTTTTCATGAATAACAATATACTCTAGGTGTTATATATAATATTACAACAAAGGAGTATGGTTATGGATGTATTATCATTTATTTTTACTGGTGCATTTGCTATAGGTATATTTATCTATTTAATAAAGCTTAATGAGGAAACTTGGAGAAAATATGGTTTTAAGATATTTCATGTGAGAAGTTTTGCGATATCGATAGTAGGGTATATACTTACAACTATTGGTATTATGTGGTATAAAAAAGCTCTGAGACTTGATGAAGATATTTTAAATGGTGGGATACTCGCTTTTATAGGTATATCTTTGATCTTATACGTTGTGATTAAAAATATTCAAAAAACATCCCTTTTTACAGGGTTGTGGTTATCCATAATACAGGTTGTTGTATACCTATTCTTGGGGTATATAGGGTTTTACTACATAGTAATCGCTATTGCGCTAATTTCGCAGATTAAACCAGTATATGTAGTTAATAAATAAGAGAGAGGTTTTATTATGAAAAAAGATAAGAAGAGAAGTTATAGTTTATATGGGGTAATGATGTCCTTTGGGCTTATTCTATACTCTATAGGAGGCATTACGTTTGACGCTGTGCGTGGGTCATACGTGGGTTTTATTCTTTTAGGGGGTATTATATTTTTCTTAAGCGTATCTATATATACTTTTGAGAGAATGAGAGCTGAGAGTTAGTTAGACTCTTATTATAGGGTAGGGTGTTATCTTACTTCGTTTATTAAAAACGAAGTCATTTAATAGTGCATAGATTTAATAATATGAGGTTGTTTGATGAGTAAGATAAAAGAGACGCTAATCGCTTTAGCGTTTATAGGGGTAATAATAGCTGCTGTTCTTGGAGTGAGCTATTCTCGTGCTGAGACTATGAAGAGTCAGAGTGAGATGAATATTGTGGCGTTTGAGAAGGGTGAGAGCTTGATTTGTGGTGGGAGCAGTGCTTAT
>QMPB01000345.1 GCA_003648395.1 Bacteroidota bacterium | reverse complement strand
TTTAGGAAATGGATATAATTATTCATGGCACCCTGTAATAGGCTTATCAGACCCAAACAGTGCTAGTCCTACTGCAACACCAAATACAACTACAACTTACATAATTGACGCTGTAGATCAATATGGGTGTTCATTCCAAAATAAAGTTACCATATATGTACTAGATGTAATATGCGAAGAACCATATATTTATGTTCCTAATGCTTTCACTCCAAATAATGATGGTAAAAATGATATTCTTTATGTAAATTCAAGTGTTGGTTACGATATTAATTTTAGAATATATGATAGATGGGGAGAATTAGTTTTTGAAACAACAGACATAAATCAAGGTTGGGATGGAGTTTTTAACAACAAGAATCTTGATGCTGGAGTCTATGTATACCATTTAGAACTAGAATGCTTTAATAATGACCATTTTATAAAAAAAGGTAATATTACACTAATAAGATAATAGTAATTTGATAGCTAATAAATCAACATATTGTCATAGAAATAATAGTTACTCTTGGCTATTAATATTCTCCATTTTCAGTGCAATATTTTTCTCATACAATAATGTTGATGGTCAAGATATTCATTTTTCGCAGTATATGAATTCACCACTAAACCTCAACCCTGCCCTCACTGCCTATAGTCGTTCATCATACCGCCTTACATTAAATAGTAGAAGTCAGTGGGCATCAGTTACCGTTCCATATCAGAACATATCTGCATCTTTTGAAGCGAAGATAATTAAGCGAAAGAAACAAAGAAATTACCTTGGTTTAGGAGTAATATTCAATAAAGATCAAGCAGGAGATTCAAAGTTTGGCACTACTCAGATTGGGCTTTCAGCCTCATTTGTAAAAGCTCTTAAACGAAATGGTAGTAATATAATTTCAATTGGTATTCAATCATCTTATTTTCAAAGATCTATTGATTATACTCAATTACACTTTCAAGATAGTTGGAATGGCATATCGTCCTCTCCTTTAAGTGGAAATACAGAAAACTTTAGTGTAAGCTCATATAGTTTTATTGATATATCAGCAGGAGCACATTGGTTTGTACAAGCAAACAAAAGATTAAAATTCAATACTGGCATTTCTGTTTGGCACATCAACAAACCTCAACAAACTCTAATGAATAGTGATACTCGCTTAAATATAAAATCACAGTTTTATTCTGAAGCATTAATCAATACTGACATACCTTTTGATATAATCCCATCAATAATGTATTCTATTCAAGGGCCATATCAAGAATATCTTTTAGGAGTTAAGTTTTACTCAAAATTTCATGAAAACAAGAAAAATTATTTTGCTTTAACATATGGCATATATGGAAGATATAGAGACGCTTTGATATTATATCTTGGCATGGATTATAAGAATATAAAATTTGCCGCTACTTACGATTTTAATTTATCATCATTAACCATTGCTAGTAATGCAATGGGCGGAACAGAACTAAGTGTTCAATGGCTAATATTCAAGTCAAAAAAATCAAAAAAAATTAGCCCAACCCCTTGCCCAATATTCTAATATGAAGATAATTACCAACAAATACAAGACTATACTATTTCTCATTATTATGAGTATAAGTACTGTATTTGCTTATTCTCAAAACACCAAAGAAATTGAAGCTAATGCAAAACAATATTTATTTGAAAAACAATACTTCAAAGCAGCTGAGCTTTATTTCAAACTACATAAAATAGAACCAGAAAATCAGGCGTTTATATATTATTACGCAACAAGTCAACTCTATCTATTAAATTATTCTGCTGCATTTAATTATTACAAAAGACTCAACACAAAAAGTAAAAGTACTGATTATACCAAAGCTTACTATTACGAAGGTCAATCTGCAAGGCAATTGGGATATTATAATGATGCTATAAGTGCATATGAGAATTATATAAAATATGGAAAGTCTAAACCACTTAGATCTGCCACTGAACAAGAAATTGAAGCATGCAAGTTTTCGCTTGCTCATCAATTCGATAGCTCGGAATATGTAATCACGCACCTACCACCCCCTATTAATTCAAACTACTCAGAATTCAATCCTGTTCTAATATCATCGCGTGAACTGGTTTTTTCTAGATATCAATCTCTATTTGAGGATAGTATAGAGAGCGTTTTCAACCAATCTTACTATTCTGACATATATGTTTCAAGACAAACCCAACAAGGATGGAAAAAAGAGAAACTTTTTGACAATCAATTTTCTAGTGATAAATATTTTTCAGGAAATATCTGCTTTAATAGTAAAAAGAATGAAGCATATTTTACGCGCTGCCTCGATAATGACGGAACAATAGGTAATTGTGCAATCTATTTTAGTAAGAAGAAAAAAGGAAAATGGAGCAGACCAAAGAAATTAGATAGTAAAATAAATATTGATAATTATTCTAGCACACATTCCTATCTTGTTGAATTACCAGAATACGATATTCTATATTTCAGTTCAAACAGACCAAATGGATTTGGCAAATACGACATTTGGTATGCAATAATAAAACATGGAAAAATAGAAAGGGTTAACAATCTTGGGAGTATTATTAATACTGTAGGTAATGAGTATACTCCTTTTTATGATAAAGAACAGCAGTTACTCTATTTTAGTTCTGATATGCACCAAGGCTTTGGAGGTTTTGATATTTTTAAATCGAGTGGAGCATTAAACAGCTGGGCAAAAGTTAATAATATTGGGACTCCTTTAAACTCACCTGCCAATGATTACTATTACACTCATAAGCGAGGTGGTAAATTAGTTTATTTTGCTTCAAACAGAAAAGGATCATATTTTCATGGAGGAATGGAGAATTGTTGTAGCGATATTTATATGGCAAACAGAATAGATAATGAAACTACGATAAATGACCTACCCATATCAATAGATAGTATTCAGAAAGACACAACAGTAGTTGCAATAAAAAAACTTCTTCCACTAAGTTTATATTTTGGCAATGATATGCCTGACCCTAAAACTATGAAAACCACAACTAAATCTAATTATAAAGATTTACTAGCAGCATATATTCAAGAAGAAAGTAATTATTCAAAGCAATATTCAAAAGGATTATCTGGAGATGAATATAATATTGCAGTAGATAATATAAAAAGTTTTTTTGAGAATAATGTTGATAAAGGATTTAGCAACTTAGAGTTATTTGCTAGTTTATTAAAAAGAGAACTTGAAAATGGAAAAAATGTTAGAATAAAAATAAAGGGTTATGCTAGTCCTTTAAATTCTACTGAGTATAATTTAGCTTTATCTAAAAGAAGAATATCAAGTCTTAAAAACTATATAATGGAATACAATAATGGTTATTTTATTCCATTTCTAAAAGAAAAAGAAGAAACTAATGCTAGTTTAACAATCTTCGAAGATCCTCTTGGAGATAGTCAATCTAATGGGTACATTAGTGACAATAGAAACGACAAAAGAAATTCAATTTATAGTCCTCAAGCAGCATTACAAAGAAAAATTCAAATAATAATGTATAGTAGTGGTAATGAGGAAGCAGACAGTACAGAGTACCCAATATTAAGTTGGACTCAAAAACAACTAAAACTAAGGAGTATAAAAAAAGGTGAGAATAAATCTGCTATTATTTACTTTACAAATATGGGCAAAGCAGAATTAAAAATATTAAATATTAAAACAGAGTGTAATTGCATACAGACACAATTAGAAAAAAGAGTATTTCAAAGTAAGGAGAAAGGTAAAATATATATTCTAATTAGAACAAAAGAGTTAAAGCTCGGGAAATATACATATAACATTATAGTACAGACAAATGAAATAGAGAGCATTAACAAATACACCATTGAATTTAGTATAGTAGAGCCTTAATTTTTCTTAATAAGAAATAATTAAGTAGTAAGAATTAAAAGAAGCTGTATTTTCGTGTTCAAATTAAATCGCAAATAATACATTTATGAGAAAATATATTTTAGGTTCTATTATTTTGGGGCTAGGTATTATTATATTGTTTTATTCTATTTTGAAAAATAAAAATATACAATATCCTGAAACCATTTTCACTACTGAAGCCAATAGTTTTAAATCTGATTTTGCTAAATTTCTTAAAACAACAAAATCTAATGTAATTAACCTTCAAACTGTTTTTTCTGACACAAATAAAATTAAAGATCCAAAATTCTCAGAAGAATATTTTTTAAACTTTATTAAAAAAAATCCATATCTTATTTCAGTTGCATATATTCAAGGAAAGCACAAAGCTGCCATTAAAAGAGAGGACAAAACCTATGTTATTGCGATTGATTCCAATAGAAACACTGAGATAGTTCATTGGAAAAGATTAAATAAAGGAAAGATAATAAGTGAATGGGAAGAAAGTTTTAGCGAGTCTATTAATAATACAATATGGTATAATAGTCTCATTAATCACCCAAATGAAATACAATGGTTTTTTGATATAAGTAAAGATATTACTAGTGATTATAAAACTGATAACGAACTATTTTATGCTGGCTATTATTATAAATCAAATAAAAATGCCAATATTATTTTGCTAAGATTCTCTAGATTAAGCTTGTTAAGACACTTCTCTACTTATTCTAAATATGAGAAAGTAAATTTATTGATAGAAACAACTGACAATAAAAGACTAGACCTAGGTACTGGTATTACTGAGATATTTAAAGAAATTGCAAATGACAAAACTATAAAAGATAGCACAACAATAATAAAGCTTCAACATTTCAATAAATTTAATGAACTTGACTCAGGTATTTTTAGTTTTAGCAATAAAGGAGAAGTTTATTGGAATTCATTTATGCGTTTTGATGCATTAACAGGCATTAAGTATTATCTATTAAGTATTCCTCAAAAAGATATACAAGTAAAAATTAACTCTAAGGCAAGCTCAAAATATATTTATATTATTTCTATATTATTGATTATTAGCGGAGGCGGAGTATTCTTTATTAAAAGAGAGGTGTTTTATAATAGAAAAAGGTATAAATTCCAATCTGTGGTTGAAATTTTAAGTAGTGAAGATGAAAATAGATATTTAGAGTTTAAATCATCATTGAGATGGGATTATAGACAGGAAAAAGTAAATCCTGATTTAGAACAAGTTATTATTAAAACAATTTGTGCTTTTGGCAACACTGATGGAGGAATTCTTCTTATTGGAGTCGATGATGATAAAAACATTCTAGGTCTAGAAAATGATTTTAAAACATTAAAGAAACCTAATGCTGACTTTTTCGAGATTCATTTAAGAAATATCCTACATACTCTTATGGGAGTTCGCTATGTGAGTAAAAATATTAGAATGAATTTTGAAGAAGCTGAAAGAGGAAAAATTGTTTGTAGCATAAAAGTATTTGCTGCTGATGAAGCCATCTTTCTTAAAACAAAAAATAAAAATGGGCAGCTTATTGAGAAGTTTTATGTTAGAAGTGGCAACTCATCTCAAGAAATAAAAACGATATCAGAAATAAATGAATACATAAACTCTAGATTTAATAATTAAAAATAATAATATTGTATCTAATCAGTGTAGATTGCCTTTATTATTACAATTATAGAGTACTACGTATATCACTGACCCTGAAAGGGTCAAATACGAATAACCATGGGCGGAGCCCCATGGTTATGAATACTAATTCTAGAGGTTTTGGCGGTA
>QMPB01000344.1 GCA_003648395.1 Bacteroidota bacterium | reverse complement strand
ATTTCATAAACAATAAGAGACCAGCTATAATAAAAGCTCCTCCAGGTTTCGGTAAGACTTATATTGCTGTTAAGATGATTAGTGAATTGAAATATAAGTCATTAATTATTGTAGACAATGTTAAGCTAGCAAACCAGTGGGTATCAGACATCAAAGAGTTCACGAATTTAATTGATGAAGATATTAGAATCATTTCAGGTTCTGAAGAAGTTACTGCTAAAAATCTAGATCACCATATTGTGATTATGCTAATACAAACAGCTTCTAGTATTATGAAGAAACATTTATTACCCGATAATAAGTATTTTGGATTATTCGCTCAAGCTAATATTGGTATGATTGTATTAGATGAAATACATAAAGCATTTGGTTCTAAAGAATTCTCTAAAGCCGCTTTATTGTTTTTTAGTCCTAGAATATTAGGATTAAGTGCTACTCCTAGAAAGTCATCTGAAAAAGGAACTAAGATATTAATGTCATATTTTGATAATAATCTTATGTTGCCTGTTTATGAAAAGAAGTCTAAGATACATACTCAGATATTCCATTTCAATTCAAACATTCCTACAAAAACATTAAAATGGATACAATTTGGTGGTAGATGGAGTGATGTGAATTATAGAAAGACTTTACTTAAGAGCCCATCATATTTGAATTCTGTTAAATTTATATCAAATGCTATGAAAGATTTAGATAAAAGTATAATATTTATTGCTCATGAAGTTGCACATTTACAAGCAATCATTGATGCTTTAGTTGAAGATGGTTGGGATAAAGATAATATTGGATTAGCTGTTGCTGGTAGTAATGAAGAGCAATTAAAGAAAAAATATGTATTCAGTACGTTTAAAATGATGACTGCAGGTTTATCATTAAATTCAATGGATACACTATTTTATTTAAGCCCTCCAGGTGCTAGTAGTACTGCAATCGAACAAAGCTCTGGTAGAATTGATAGAGATCACGATGATGAAGAAACTAAGAAGTTAGTTATAGATTTGGTTGATACTACTCATAGAAAGATAGCTTCAAGGATACTTCCTAGAGTTAGAGAGTATTTAAGACTAAATATTATCATTGAAAGAACCTTTACAATTTATACTAAAGAAGGAATATTTGATAAGATCCAACTAGAGAATAAAGATGCACTAATTGATACAGTTAAGAGAAAATATCAGTTGTATTAACAATTCATAAAGGTGCATTTATGAAAAAGCAAAAAATAGCAATAAGTGTTACTGGTGGTGGAGATAAAACATTCATATTTGCTGGAATAATATATTTCCTTAAAGATAAATATGATATAGTTGAAATAAATTTAGTTAGTGGATCTAGTTATTCAGTACCTTTAACTTTCAATCAATCATCTTTATCTGCCGCAAGTAACGCCATTACTAAGTTCAATATATTATCATTTGCTGAAGTTATACCTAAGAGTGAAATTTTAGATAGACGAGGCTTAATGGAATTTAATGAATCTATTTATAGCAATATTGAATCAATCTGTAAGTTAAAGAAAGGTTCAGAAGGCGACACAGTTTTTAATCCGATTGCTGTTGACTTAAATAAACGAAAGACTGTACAATTAAAGAATGTTAGATATGGAATTGCTGCAGCAGCATCATTTACATTCCCATTATTATTTGCTCCACTTAAGTATAAAGATATGCTTTTAGTTGATGGCGGTATTGGTGGTAATGTGAATTTAGATGTACTTAGCAAACATAAATCAATACCTACTATTGCTTTCGAGTTTGAAGCAGGCAGTATTGAGGATGTAACTGTATCTGCATTAAAAACATTAAAATATGGATTCAAGAAACTACCTATACAAAAATCAGCTCTTTTAGATTTGATCAAGTTAGCTAGGACGGATAAATATTTAATGAAGTTAATGAAAGGCGCTAATTCTAAATCTAGAGGCAGTAGCAATTTCATATTCACTTTAACTAAGACAGGATCACAAGGATTAATGTTACCAAATGCTGAAAAGCAGAAAATATTTATGAGTGGTTATACATTGGGTGAACATATATTCACCAAATTAGATTATTACATTAGTACAGGCGTCTGGAAAAAGGTATCTAATTTAAACACTATTATAAATTCTGATGAAATTTAACATCATATAAATAATAATTACTAATATTCATATAACATTCACACACAAATATTATAAGGGAACACACAACATGACTACTAAACAAGATGATATGAATTATATTTTAGAGAATATAACAGCAAAAAGATTTGGCGAAATTGAAGATGAGCTTAGCGCAATACCTAATTGGTTAGCACATCTAAATACGCCTTTAAGTGAAGAACAAAGAGCTGTTATGACAGCTCAACTTAAAGATAAGTTTTCTGAAATATTAGATATACTTAAAATTGATAAACATGACCCTAACGTTAAAAGCACACCTATGCGTATTGCATCAATGTGGGTTAATGAATGGATGATTGGTAGATATCAAAATGAGCCAAGAATTGAAGCTTTCCCTAATGCAGAATATTCTGAAACTGTAGGAGAAATTGTAAGTAAAAAGTGTAAAGTACAAAGCTTATGTTCTCATCACTTTGCTTCATTCTTTACCAATTCTGTAAACCCATCAAGTTATTGTACTATAACATATGTAGCAACAGGAGAATATTTAGGTATTTCTAAAATAACTAGAATTGTTGATTATTATGCAAGAAGACCACAATTGCAGGAGTCTTTATCTAGAATGGTGCGCAAACATTTAGTAAAAATTATAGGTTCTGAAAACGTAATGGTGTCTATGAATGATTTAATTCATACTTGCGAATACACTAGAGGTGCTTCTGATCAAGAAGCTTCTACATCTACGTTAACATATGGTGGAGTTTTTAATGACCCTGCTGTTAGAGCGCAATACATTAAGTAAAATACAAATAATATAATAACAATTCAAAAAAAGGAGATGTTATGCAATTAACTGATATGGAGTATTGGAATTTAGTGAAACGAAATTTCGGTATACCTTACACTTTTTTTGAGTTATCATATGAAGATGTAATTTCACACCTTAAAGAATATTCTATGAGATTTATGTCACAATATGTCCCGCATAGAGTATGGGTCCCATTGGTTATAGAAGATCATTATGATCCAACAACAGGCCTTGTAACAATTCCTTATGATGGAGAAATACTATCAGTTGTTGAAGTAGCTTCCTCTAATTCAGATATTGTTGCAGGTTATCCTATTAATCCTATTATTAGTGATGCTGCTTCTGCAATTCAATATGTATCAGATGTTACAATGGCTAAACCCAATATTGCATTATCTTCTGCGATCGCTTATACTTTTGAGTTTGTAGAGCCTAATCAATTGAGGATATATCCTATACAAAATGTGACAATGGCTACAATTGAATTAACTGTAAAGCATAAATCGATTAGTACTATTCCTGCTAGATTTGGTAGAGATTTTATAGATTATGCAATAGCTGATTTAAAAGATAATCTAGGAGTTATAAGATCGAAGTACTCAGAATATACTACACCATTTGGTGTGATTAATTTAAATTCTGACATATTAAAGAATGAGGCTGAGACTACTAAAAGTAGAATTCAGGAAAAATTTCAAACATTTCCACCAAACAAATTAGTGTCATTATAAATAGCAATACGTTTTTAAACGTATTGCTTTAATATGGCGAAAAGGAGATTAATTATATGGATCTATCAGAAAAGTTAGATGAAATTGATGAACAAAAGATTAACGATGAATTGAATATTAATGATATATCGTTAGGAGACCAAATAATCCAACCAAAATATGTGCATGATGTCATATCTTATGATTTATCTATTGATAGAATAGCACCGTGTAATGATAAGTATATTAAAAAATTCAACTGCACATGGAAACAAATTGAAGGAGTGTATTACATACATAATAATAAAAATAATAAAACATCCAAGGAGATAAGATCTGATAAATACAAATATATATCTCCTCAAATGATTGAAGAAATTTACAAATTCAAAATTGAAGTAACTGAACTATCCAATCAATTTATAATTAGCATTAAAGATATAGCACATAGTGTTGTGATAATTGATAATGTTATGTCTATAGCTAAAGGGTCTATTATAGTAAACGGGGACGTTTATATATTTAGACACATATTGAAAGATGTTACTTTAGTGTTAAGATATTTAAGTGACTTTGATACAAAAGTGCTTGAACCACTAAGAGCATAGTTATGATTTTAGTTGATTATTAATAACTTCGTCTCGCATTTTAAATTCATCCAAGAACTCTAATACACCTTTACCAATTTTACCTTTGTGTGGGTAAGCTAATACCTTTCTCTTAGGGTATTTAGTGTGGTATAGTTTATTAAGTTTATTGAATTGCCTTTTTCCTATAACTAAAGCTTTAGGTTTTTCAGTAGGGTGTATAATATTTGTAGTAGGTGCTTCTAAATAATCAGCTAACTTGCGTAGTAAGTCAGGCAAAGGTGTACCCATTTTAGATAAACCATATCTATGATAAGCATTAACTACTTTACCTTCAAAGCTATTTATTCTGAAATCTAGAATTTGTCTTATTAGTCCGCCATCATTGTCGCCTAATATTTGTCGTTTATTCATTCTATGTTTGTGATCTACTACTGAATCTTCATATTTAAGAGTCAACCCTGTTATTGCGTCAAAACCGCCTTGTAATTCTAATAGAACTTTCCTCAAATCTTTTAATTTAGATTCATTGATTAGTTTTAATTTTGAATTATCAGGAAATTCAGTAGTTAAATGATTAAGATCATCAACATTATTATGCAAGATTTATACCTTTGTCCTCAATATATGACACAATTATATTACAACTAGTAGTAGCTTGTATAATTAATTGTTGAGCAGGGTTTACAGCAATTACATCGCTTAATACTTTAGTACCTCTTTGTCCTACAGTTTCTTCATACATTGTGAAACCTATTGGATCATTTGCACTAATAGTTATTATAGCGTCTTCAGTAGAACTTGAATTAAATAGCAAAATGCTTTTAATTAATACAGGGAAGCCTAAATCAACAAGCATATTACTTGTTGTTGCTTCTATTACTTTAAATTCTGAACCTATCATTATTAATCCCTTTTATTAGTTGTTAATATAGATAAATAAGAAATCAATCTAACATATAAGGTGAATAAATGGAAATGAATATGAAACTTGTAATATTATTCACAATCTCGGCATTATTAGCTCTCAGTATTGAATTGTATTGGGCTTTTTGGATATATGTAGCGTATGCAGTAATATTATATACTGTCACAAAGCATCTTAATAATAAATTAGAGTATTATCAAATTGCGTATAATCGTAATAGTATAGGTATGGAGCCATTCCCTAAACGTAAAGTAGTTACTAGAAAGTTAAGACTCAAAGTTCTTAAAACGATAGAAGCCTACACTATTATTGAGACTATGGGAGATTTTGCTAGGTTTTGTTCTAGTAGCGATATTCCTGTTAATACTATAGACCAAGAGCAAATTGATCAAGACTTGAGTTTCTTTTCTAAGTACTATTTAATTTATAGAATAGATACTACTGCTATTATTATTGAAAAACGATGATATTTAGTTTTCAGTCTATTAATCTCTAACAATATATATCCTAATCCT
>QMPB01000343.1 GCA_003648395.1 Bacteroidota bacterium | reverse complement strand
ACTGTCACTGTTATCACCAAGTGATAATGATATGCCTGATGATGAAATACTTGAAAATGTATTTCCTGTTGATTCAGAAAATGTATAGTTGGTGATTTGTGCAAATATATTACTATATGGAATAGCGATTATTAAAAGTAAATTAATTATTAGTGTTTTCATGAGCGTGATTGTTAATTGAGCAATGTAATATCTGTGTGAGTTACACAGTATATCTAAATATTTAGATAGTTAGATGTATTCCTTTACTTATTTATTGAAATAAGGTTACATAAAGGGGTAAAAATTATTTGGAATTGATTCTAAAATACTAGTAAATCATTAAATAAATAGCATCTTATCACAACCTTTTTGTAAATTCTTCGTAAAAACTTCAATCTTAAATAAACTAAAGATATATAATTGAATATTAAATTATACATATTAATAAGTTTAACTCTAGTTCTGTTGTTATCAGCAGCCAAGAAGAAGAAACCTTTGTTTAAGGAGTCTCCCCCTGGTACTGTGATGATTACGGATAGTTTATATATCGATAAACGACCAATTAGAGTTATAGATTATTTGGAGTTCTTGCATGATATTAGAAATTCGTACACACCTAGCCTGCACGATTCTATTAATAAGTTGCCATTTTATAATTTAGATTCAGATATTCCAAATCATTTGTACGACTCTCTGCCAATGGATAGCGTTTTTTATGAACGTATGCTAACACGTACTTGGCAGGTTGTGTCTAGTGATAAGAAGGTTTATGGGGTGGATTATCATTTGTTAAGTTCTAGGTATTATAATTTCCCCCTTGTAAATATCAATTATTATCAAGTATTTGAATATTGTAAATGGAGAACGGATAAGGTTAAAATGCATTATGCTGTAATAAGTAAGACTTTAAAGCAAAGAAAGAAATATCCTATTAATTTTAAATATAGACAAGTAAAAAGAAAAGAGTGGGAGAGAACACTCTCATTGTATTTTGAAGAGGTTAAGCCTGTTTCTCAATCACTCCATAATATAGATCTTGTAAATGCAGCTACACCATATGTGCCTCAAGGAAAGAAAAAACTTTTCTACTATGAGTCTGATAATGTTGGTGAATATTTATATGGTGAAATAGTTGCAGTAGGCTTTAATTGGAAACATGAATATGGTATTGGTGATATTAGTTATGTAAGATATAAAAAACCAACGGATTGGATAGGATTTAGAGCTATGTTTGAAGTGCTACCTGACACAGTAAACGAAGCTCGCCCTGTTTATGCAACAGTAGAAAAACCAAGAAAAACAAAAGCTCCTAAAACTTCAAAGAAGAAAAAAGACAAGAAGCTTAAAGGTATTAAAGGTGAAGATATAAAAAGAAGAAAGAAATAGTATTATTACCTATTTCTTCTTAATTTATTCTATTTTGACATTTTAATAATAACGCTATTATACCAATTTGGTATCAAAATACGCTATAAATAAATTGGAATATATTTTCCTATTAGAAGGCAAAAATTATTTACATAGCCGTAGCTATGGAAATAATATTTAACGCAGTAATAGGGAAATATAAACGATTTATATGGCGTGTTTTGGTATTAATTTGGTATTATTTATATATCTTATCTAGATACTGAATTAAACTATTCTTAGAATTATCATATTCTTGAAAAGCTTTGCTCTCTCGAATAGAATTTACCCAAAATCTATAATCTTGCATATAATCAATCCAATAATAACGGTATTTGTTTGCAAAATAAGCCGAAATAGGTAGTGAAAATAAATATATAATTGTCCAATTCCCATTACTTATAAAAGTATAGAATATCCAAGATTGAATAAAATAGAGAATAGGTAATATGGTAAAAGATATAGCAAATTTTACTGATGAATGAAATTGTTTGTCTTGTATTTTATTTATCAGTGTAGAAAATAATAGATAAAGTAAAATATTATTGATGAAGCCATAAATGAATATAGGTAATCCAATAATAAACATTAATATTCTAGAAATAATATTGAAGCTGCTTTTCTTAATAAAAAATAAAGGACGTATTGACATTTTTTTACAAGAGCTATTAAACTTGGAATAAAGTGTAATTAGGTCATTAATAGAATCATTACTATTTTCATAATGTTCAAATAATTTATCAGTAGTTTCTCTATCGGCTTTGAAATTGTTTAGATTATTGTCAGTATCAATTCCAAGTTTCTTGCGCATCAGTGGTCTGTAGAATAGTCGAATACCTTCATAAAGCTCATAATTATTCATATCTTTAATATGAATAATTAATTCTTTAATGGCATCTTCTAGTTTGTTCTTAAAGGCAATATATGCTTTTTGCTTATTTTCTGCAGCCATTTCCTTAAAAGGCTTTAGATTTAGTGGTTTTCCATAATTAACGAACAGTCTACTATTTGTATGTACATAATCCTCATAATAGATTCCTACAGGGACAATTTGCAAGTCAAGGTTAAAATCATTCTTTTCTTCAGCCATAAAGGCAATACGTGGAACTGCTTTTTTTAGTGTTTTTAAATGTCGTTTATCAGTATGACTAGCTTCAGGGAATAAAGCAACCGACATTTTCGCTTCAAGAATTTCAACACTTTTATTGAATATTCTTTCATTATTTTTTAGGCTATCAGCACCATCTTTTATCCTGTAAACAGGTAGCATTTTAAAAGATGAGAATATCTTTAATAGAATGGGATTATCAAATATATCTGCTCTTGTTAAAAATACTGATTGATTGGGATTTGTAAATAATATGCCAAGAGGATCCATCAATGCATTTTGATGGTTTGCTGCGAAAATAATTGGTTTTCCATTTGGAATATTACTGTTTCCTGTGGAGGAGATCTCTTTGTAAAAATATCTAAAAAAAATCCCAATAAATGCCCTTAATATCTCGTATCCTAATGACCATTTTGTCATAATTATTTCTTTAGTTATTAGTTTTTTTGGCTGATTTAATAAATGCCATTCCAATATTTTTAGAAATATCTGTTCCAATCATGTGTTCTGGGTGAAATTGAACTCCTAAAAAGAAGTTAGAATAATAATTGTTCTCAAATCCAATGGATTCAATGATACTATCTTTAGAATGTGCAAATACAATAAGATGATTGCCTAATTTTTCTACTGCTTGGTGATGCGCTGAATTTACAATAGTTGAATCTTCATCGAAGATTGAATGCAAATAGCTATCATCTTTTATATAGATACTATGATAGCATTTGTCTTTGCTCACCCTATGAATAATAGAGGAGGGGTGCTGTGAAGGAATATCAGTGATAAGTGTGCCGCCAAAGGTGATATTTAGTATTTGTTGCCCTCTGCAAATTCCTAATATTGGTAGTTTGTGATCAAATGCATATTTAATAGATAATGTTTCGAGAGAGTCTCTATAATTATCTGGCGTCTCGCAAATATATGCCATGCTATCGTATGAATATAAATTTGGATTCACATCAGGTCCACCAGTAATTAATAATGCATCGACTGTTTGCATAATTTTCAATGCACTATCAATAGGTAATTCGTATAAGTCGTAAAGAACTAGGTTTGAATCTAGATTAATCAACCATTTTTTATATTGAACATATCCACTACTTCCATGAGCTTTGCTTATTGCAATGATAGTTTCTTTTACGGGTTCAGAGTTTTTATTGCTTTTTGGCGAACCGCATGAGTTAAGCAAAACTCCTAAGAAAAATATAATCGTGTAAATAATCTTCATATATGCAAATCTAATAAAAAAAAGAGCTCATAATTTAATGAACTCTTCTTAATATATATATATTATTAATACTTTAGTTTTAACAAATTAGATAGTTTGTGTAATATTATCTTTTGCTAATTAAACCCCAAAAACCGCCTTTTCTTTTTCTGAAAACTCTTTTTACAGGTTTGGTTATTGGTGTAACATTCTTAAGTTCGTTGTTCTTTTTAATTTTTTCTTTACCATTATTCTCTTTACTTCCTTTATGATAATGGCTAGTCCTCTTAATATATGAAGAACCACTGCATGAGTCAGAACCGATAGTAATTGGTTCACCTATATACTCCTGATTTGTTTCAGTATCAGTATTTACTAATTTAGTATTATTGGTCTTAACTATTTCTTCAGTCTTAACTATTTCAACAATATTATTATCAGTATCTATTTTAGGTACAGTTTTATCATTATTAATATCATTTGATGTATTTTCTTGTTTTAAAGAAGTCTTTTTAGTTGAGTTTACAACCAATTTTTTACTAGATTCTTTATTAACAATAGTTTTAACAGAATTATTACTTTTAGCACTAGTGTTTTTCTCAACAGCTTTAATATATTTATCTGTTTTTGAAATTGTTTTAGTATCTAATTCTTTAGTGTTTTTAACTGGATTAATTTTTTCAACTAATACTTTATTCTCAATTAAGTTTGTTGCTGAATCATTACTATTATTATTTAGCAACATATAAGTAATTACTGAGAGCGCAGTAATTCCAATTGTAACTATTGCAATAAGATAAGTTGAAGAGATGCTTGAGCTAGCACCTAAATTAGTACTTATAGATGCAGAGGAAGAGTTGAGCTTATCTTCCATTTCATCCCAGTGTTCTGCTTTGTACTTGATGTCCAACTCCCCGAGTTTTTGCTGAACGATGTTGTCAAGGTTTAATTTTGTCATTTGTAATTGTTTTAGAATTATTATTATTATTGTTTTAGAATTTGCTAATCTTTGTTTGAAGAATCTTTCTAGCATTTTGTAAATGCCAATGACAAGTTCCTTCACTTATTCCCAACTCTTTAGAGATGTCTTTATGTTTGTAACCTTCCATTACATACATATTAAAAACCGCTCTACTCATTGGAGGTAATGCTTGTATGTGTTTAATAATATCATCAACAGAGAAATCGTTTAGTGCTTCATTATCGACATAAAGATCACTTTCATAAGTATTCTTATCATCAATTTCCACTGTAGGTTGCTTTAGACTTTTAATATAATCTAAAGCAGAATTAACTATTATTCGTTTCATCCAACCTTCAAAAGAACCTTTGCCGCTATAATCTTTGATTTTTAAAAAAACTTTTAGAAAACCAGTATTTACAACCTCCTTTGCTTCGTCCCAATCACTACAGTAGCGCATCGAAATGCTCATCATCAACCCAAAGTATCTTTCATAAAGATCTTTCTGTGATTTCCTGTTGTTATTAATACAGCCCTCAATTAAGTGTTCAATATTGGACTTTTTAGAACTTCGCATTAACTCTTCTGTTAAAAGACGACAATATTATGCATCATCTTTGGTTTAAAATTAAAAAATCATACTATTTATATGATATTGATAATTAGTGTATTATTAGTGTATTTATTTTATTGATATGTTTGATAAATAACATATACACGTTTAATTGTTTATTATTTATTTTTGATTTTGTAAAACTTCATCAAATCTACATAAAATATTAATCAAATTATTATTTTTTACTAAAAAATAAGCGAACTAATCAGTTTATCAAAATCCTCTATTCTACTTTATTAGAAATTAAAAAATTGTGCTTTGTCACTATTTTTTGCTGAAAAAAAGCAAAAATACCGCCAAAACCTCTAGAATTAGTATTCATAACCATGGGGCTCCGCCCATGGTTATTCGTATTTGACCCTTTCAGGGTCAGT
>QMPB01000342.1 GCA_003648395.1 Bacteroidota bacterium | reverse complement strand
TTAAAGGTCTTGTGTCTTTTTTTGCAAAACACTCAGGCTGACAGTCTACCACTCAAGCTATATCGACAATTAATAATAATAGAAACTGCAAGTTTTAAAGGTCTTGTGTCTTTTTTTGCAAAACACTCAGGCTGATACTACTTTAGCCTTAATTTCTTCCTTTAGCCTTTGTTTTAAAAAATTAATAAATCCCAAACTCAGCACTAATAGGATAATGATCGCTGAGCTTTATTTTTATTGTATTATAGTCTGTGCAGGTAAATTGTGGGTCAAAAAGGATATTATCAATTCTGAAACTAGGATAAGGGCCGATATAGGTTTGCCCAAAACCACCGCCTTTTTTCACAAAGGCATCATCAAGTCCATCACGCAACTGACTATATGCGTATGAGCTAGGAGTATCGTTAAAGTCTCCTGCAATAATTACTGGAAATGGTGAATTAGCAATATGATTTTTTAGAGAAGAAATCTGAACTGATCTTTCCGAGAAAGCCTTCTTAAACTTATTTATAAAGTAAATTGAATTATCCTTAGCTTTTTGTTGTCCCTCTTCTGTATCCAAATTAGATATATCATTCATTAAATCAATATTTCCAGAAATATGAATGGATTTTAAATGCACGCTATAAATCCTTATTTCACTTCCATTAAGCTCAATATCTGCAAATATTCCAGGAATTTTATATTTATCCTTTGGATTTTCCACAATTCCATTTCTAATTATAGGATATTTACTAAAAATCACATTAGCAATATTACTATTTTTTGAGCCATATAGTTTATGGTATGTATAAGGAGTATTCAGCTGCTCTTTATATTTAGATATTAGTATTTTACCTTTATCTCCTTTACAATAAAACTCCTGCATACAATATATATCTGCATTTTCAAGCTTCATTTTCTCAAGAATAAGATCGCCAGCATAACCAGAGCCACCATAGTGCTGATGATAATAATCGAGCACATGCACATTATAAGTAATTATTTTTAGATTATTACTAGCATCAATAACCTCAGTATTGCTACCAAATTGCACAAAGCGGCCAAGCATTGGCAAACCCACCATTATTGCTAGTAATGGGTATATAAGAAACTTGCGTCTGCGAAAAATCCAATGGGTAAGGAACAGAATATTTACAATAATTAAAATAGGATATGCCAATCCGAAGAAAGAAATTGGCCAAAATACCTCAGGGCTAATCCACTGAGCAAGGTACGATAATAATAAACCTATAATAAATATCCAGTTTATTAGTCGCATAATGTATCCAATAATTCCTATTCGCTGACGTTCCATAATTAAAGCTCTTTGCTTCTATTAAATAGTTTTTGCTTTTCGTCCTTTGTCAAGCCTTCATAGCCTTTTTCCCTAACTTTTTCAAGAATAATATCTATGTCTTTCTGCTCTTCTTGCTTATGTTTATTATACTCTTCATCACTTTGCTTTTGAGTATTATTTTGAGCATAAGAATCATTTACTGTAGAGGTAAATTTAGGCTTTTTATTAAATAATCCAGAAAAAGGACTTTTAAAATTTATTCCAGATTGCTGTTTCATCATCATAATACTAAGATAACCAAAGCCAGCCCCACCAATATTACTAATACGGTGCTCCTGCCCCTCACTCATAATACTCATTATATCCAAAGCAATTAGAACTAGGGCTACCCATTTAATTTTAACTCTACCTATAAGAACCATTGCTATTTCCATATTGGGAGAATATGTTGCCGCAGCAGCTAGTAATCCAATTGCACCAGCTCCTATAAATGCTGATATTCCAATTGGGGTAAGCATAAGGTTACTAAAATTTATAGCGAAAACTCCAAAACCTACTGTTGCTGATAGTATAAAAGTAGAAAGCACTTTTTGCTCTCCCAAATTCTGCTTTAAAAGAAACCCTCCAAAGTAAATCAAGTAAACATTATAAAGAATATGCAGAATATTATCTCCAGCAATAAGAGAAGCTACTAAACTTATTGCCATCATAATAACAATTAGCTTATTAGTATTATAAAAATTCTTATAATAATCCTTTATATTTCCCCCTTGCAAGGGATTATTTGTATTAAACATATCTTTTAACTATTTAATCTAGTAATTAGTAGGTAGTCTGCAATACTAATATTTTTTAGCAGCACTAGATCTTCTATTACCAACGTTACCTTTACTTCTATTTGCTCCTTCCGAGCGTTTATTATCATTTGATTTTCTAGAATCTCTATTTCCTTGCTTGCTGCTAGAATTTCTATTTCCAGAACCTCCACCTTTCTTCTTATTACGATTTTGGCGTGGCGGTCTAGTTTGCTTTTCAGGGCTATCATCTATCTCATCTACAAAAGGATGATCAGTAACAACATCTATTTTCTTACTAATAAGTTTTTGAATATCTTTAAGAAAAGCTCTTTCGTCAGGTTGGCAAAAAGAAATTGATATACCACTAGCACTAGCCCTACCAGTACGACCAATACGATGCACATATGTTTCTGAAACTGCTGGCAAATCATAATTTACTACCAGAGCCAAGCCTGAAACGTCAATACCACGAGCAGCAATATCAGTAGCCACAAGCACATGCGTTTGCCCATCTTTAAAATTCTTTAAAGCTCTTTGTCGTGCGCTTTGCGATTTATTCCCATGGATAGCCTCGGCCTTAATATTAGCACGATTTAGTAACTTTACTATCTTATCAGCACCATGTTTTGTACGCGAAAATACCAATACAGAATAATAATTTTGCTCTTGTAAAAGGTGAATCAACAGTTTAGATTTAGCTTTTTTAACCACATAATAAAGTGACTGTTCAACTTTTTCAGCAGTAGGTTTTTCAGGGTTAATGGTAACCTTTTCAGGATTACCAAGTATCTGACTCGATAATTTAACAATATCAGGAGGCATAGTTGCCGAAAAGAAAAGTGATTGTCGCTTCTTTGGCAATAATGCTATTATTCTTTTTATATCGTGGATAAATCCCATATCCAACATATGGTCGGCCTCATCCAATACTGAAAATTCTACATGCTTAAGAGTAATTAATCCTTGGCCTATCAAATCCAACAAACGCCCAGGCGTAGCAACAAGAATGTCAATACCTTTTCTAAGTTCATTAGTTTGAGGTCCCTGCTTTACTCCTCCAAAAACTACGGTGTTCCGTAGTCCAGTATTTTTACCATATTTGGCAAAACTATCATCAATTTGTATAGCAAGCTCTCGTGTAGGAGTTACTATTAAAGCTTTGATTTTTCTACCACCTTGATTTCTTTGTCTATTTTGATATAATTGCTGCAAAATAGGAATTGCAAAAGCTGCAGTTTTTCCAGTTCCAGTTTGCGCACAACCCAATAAATCCTTTCCTTTTAAAAGAATAGGTATTGACTGCTCTTGAATCGGTGATGGTTTTTCGTAACCCTCATCTCTTAGAGCATCAAGTATTGGTTCTATTATATTTAGTTCTTTAAATGTCATATTTTAATAATAATTAGTTGGCAAAGGTAATCTATTTGTGTAAGCGTAATAAAAACATGTATTGTAGCAAATTTATTACTTTATAAACACAACTAATGTCCATAAGAATTAGTCGCTTCAAATAAAGCCATTTCTAGTGCTTCACCCTCAAGTCCCAATATTTCAGCCATAATATTATGTATTGCAGAAAAAGAGTATAATGGAATATTAATAAACTCATTACTCTGAACATAATTGCGTGGAGAAGTGCGAATAAGAAATTCGGGATGAAATTTCTGCTCATAACTTCTTAAGCTCTTAATGTTTCTATTTGTTCCACTCTTTACTTCAATTGGATAAATCTTATCATTATATTGTATAAGATAATCCACCTCTGCTTCTCCTCTTGATGTCCAATAAAAAAGATCGTAGAACCCCTGACTTTTCAAGGTTGACGCTACATAATTTTCTATAAAAGCTCCATTATACTCTTTAAAAATACCATCGGGCTCAATAATAATGGCTGGAGAGAGTTTTATCATCGCTCCCAATAAGCCAGAATCAACAAGGTAAACCTTAAATTTTGAACCATCATTATATCCTGCTAAAGGAAGTTTTGCGGTACTAACATTATATGTTACATTAACTAATCCCGCACTTTTAAGCCAGACTAAAATCGTATCATATTGCAATTTACGAGCACCTTTTTTTATCTCTCTAAACTTAAACTTCTTATTCTCACGAGCAAGTTGATAAGGAATAGAATCCCAAAACTCAATAATTTTAGACGCTCTTGATGGACTAGCATATTTAGCAAAATCTCGCCTATAAGCATCAAGAACATCAAGCTGTATTTTTCTTACCTTTTTAAAATTCTTATCTTTAATAAAACTAAAAACAGCCTCAGGCATTCCTCCGACAAATAAATACTCTCGGAATATATAATTTAACCGCTCGTGAATTGCAGGAGAAATGGGAGCAATTGGTCTTCGCTTTGAAATAATATCCAAAATATTATCCTCATTATTAGCTTTCAGATATTCAAAAAATGTCATTGGAAACATCTTTAAGAAATTCACCTTGCCAACAGGGAAATTACTTGTATTCCCAAAATTAATACCAAGTAGAGAGCCAGCAGCAATAACATGATATTCGCAAACTTCTTCATAAAAATACTTTAAAGAAGTGATTGCAATTTGTAGTGCCTGTATTTCATCAAAAAAAATCAGAGTATTACGAGGCTCTATTTTAACTCCTGTTAAAGCGCTCAATTCTACTATGATTCTTTTGGGGTCTAAATCAGGCTCGAAAATTAAGTGCGCTTTTTTATTTCGTTCAAAATTAATATGAATATGATTTTTATACTCCTCTTTAGCAAATTGAATTACAGAATACGTCTTCCCAACTTGCCTTGAACCTTCTAATAATAGGGGCTTTCGAGCATAATCATTTTTCCATTCTTTAAGCTCTTCATGAATATCTCGTAACATAATATAGATATTTACTATAAATTTAAAGTGCAAAAATACTATAAAAAAGTATGCAAAAGTAAATATTAAATAATTTTATGTTGGTAAAAGTGTAAGTTTTACTAATAATTACCTTGGTAAAAGTGTAAGTTTATAATAAATTTACCCTAGCAAAAGTGTAAGTTTTATATATATTTACCTTACTAAAAGTGTAAGTTTACGGTATATTTACCTTAGTAAAAGTGTAAGTTTTACCTATAATTACCTTGCTAAAAGTGTAAGTTTACAGTATATTTACCCTAGTAAAAGTGTAAGTTTACAGATTATTTGCCCTAGTAAAAGTGAATATTTTCGAAAGAATATAAGTATATATATATTTATATCAGAATAGCAGATCTTCCATAGTTGGATTAAAAAGGTTATCTAAAATCTCAGCTGTTTTTTCTGCCAATATTTAATAAGGATAAAGCCAAACAGCATACCGCCAAGGTGGGCAAAGTGAGCAACATTATCAGTTGCACTATTACGAATACCTGAGAATAGTTCAAGAGCTCCAAAGGCTAAAACAAACCATTTTGCCTTCATTGGAAAAAGGAAGTATATATATATAATTGCATTGGGGAAAGTCATTCCAAAAGCCAAGAGTAAACCATAAACAGCGCCAGAGGCTCCAACTACAGGAGTATTTATTACACTATTAAGCCCTCCCATATTTACATCAGTCCAGTTGCGACCGCTTTCAACAATTGCAGTCC
>QMPB01000341.1 GCA_003648395.1 Bacteroidota bacterium | reverse complement strand
CCAGTTTTTTCAAATTATTTGAAAAAGGGGCTCAATCCTTTTTCGTTTTACTAAAATCCATACACAAGACCACAGCTAACACCAAAAGGTTGCATGCAATAAATAAAAAGTTATCTAATTGACTTCGTGAGTATTACACGTACTTCTAAAAAATAATAATGAAATTTAATAAATAAAAACTCCTTTTTCTTGTTTGTATACAATATTTAAGAAAAATTAAGGTTTATTCAATTAGTTGCAAGTTGTTAAATACATATTTAAATTTTCTATTATGCTTAATTAAAAAAAGCTCAAGATATTAAATGATATGCATATCTTTGCAATCTTAAAATTTATTTTAACACTACTAAAATTATCATATTTTGAATATTAAGACAATTACATACACCATAATTATAGTTGGATTATTTATTGGATCACAACTAAATACCTTTGCTCAAGGCACAGGAGGAGCAAGCTATAATCAGCTATTAGGTCAAGATGACATTAACGCAATAACTACTGCTGTTCCCTTTTTACTAATTGCTCCTGATTCTAGAGCTGGTGCTCTTGGCGATATAGGTGTTTCTTTGAGTCCTGATGCAAATTCACAACATTGGAATGCCGCTAAATACCCTTTCATTGAAAAGAAAATGGGATTCAGCGTTTCTTATAGCCCTTGGTTAAGAAATTTAGTTAATGATATAAACCTTTCTTACATTACTGGTTATTACAAACTTAATGATATGTCAGCTATTTCAGGCTCATTAAGATATTTTAGCTTAGGTACTATTGAATTTACTGATAAATTTGGTAATCACCAAGGTGATTACCAACCTAATGAATTTGCAATTGATGCTGCATATTCTAGAAAACTTGGAGAAAACATCTCTGGTTCAGTTACTCTTAGATATATTAATTCTAACTTAACACAAGGTCAGAATGTAAATGGACAATCTACTCAAGTAGGTCAAGCTATTGCTGCTGACATTGGGGTATATTACGCTAAAGATGTTAAATTTGGAAAGACAAAAGGTAAATTTGCTTTTGGTACAAGTATCTCAAATATTGGTAATAAGATTTCATATTCTGAGTCTCTTGAGCGTGATTTCTTACCAATGAACTTTAGAATTGGTCCATCATTAACTGTTGACCTTGATAAATACAACCAACTAACATTTGCTATTGACATTAATAAGTTATTAGTTCCAACACCACCAATTTATGCTACTGATTCGTTAAACAATCCTATTCCTGATGGTAATAGTTGGAAAATAGAGAAAGGAATGGATCCTAACAGAAGTGTTGGTAATGCAATGTTCTCGTCATGGTATGATGCTCCAGGAGGGTTTAAAGAGGAAATGCGTGAGTTCTATATTGGAACTGGTATTGAATATGTTTATGACAAAAAATTCTTTGTAAGAGGTGGTTATTTTTATGAGCATGCTACTAAAGGAAATCGTAAGTATTTTACTTTAGGTGCTGGATTTAAGTATAATGTATTTGCTTTAGACTTCTCTTATTTAATTCCTACAACACAACGTAATCCAATGGAAAACACATTGAGATTTACTTTAATTTTCAACTTTAGCGAAACAAAAGGATAGCACAATGAGTAATCAACGAATTGGTCTAGGTACTGATACACATCGGCTCGTTGAGAATCGTAAACTCATTTTAGGTGGTATTGATATTCCACATTATAAAGGTTGCCTCGGACATTCTGATGGTGATGCTCTTATTCATGCCTTTTGCGATGCTCTTTTAGGAGCAGCAAATCTTAGAGATATTGGATATCATTTCCCTGATACTGATAATTCAAACAAAGCAAGAAATTCTGAAGAATTCTTAGTAGAAGTAAACTCTATGCTTACAAAGCTTAACTTTTCCCTAGTTAATGCAGATATTATCGTTCAAATTCAAAAGCCAAAAATTAATCCTCATATTCCTGCAATGCAAGAGAACTTAGCTAGAATATTAAACACTGAAGTGAATAATATTTCTATAAAAGCTAAAACTGGTGAGGGTATTGGGATAATTGGCCAAGAAGAAGCTGTTTCAACACAGTGCATTGTACTTATAGAAAAATTCAAATAAAATGATTAGTTGCGCCATAACTGCAGGAGGAAAAGCCAGCAGAATGCATGGCAAAACAAAAGCTTTTTCATTAATTGATAATGAAAAAATCATTGATCGCAATCTTAAAGTTTTAAAAAAGATATTTCCCGAAATCATTATTATTACTAATAAATATTCAGAATTTACTGCTTATCATAAACTTAAAAAATATAATGATTTTTATAAAGATATTGGGCCTTTAGCTGGTTTGCATTCTGCAATAAAAAATACTACATCTGATTTTATTTTTATTCTAAGTAGCGATTTGCCTTTTATATCTGAAAAAATAATTCTAGAGCTAATAGAAAAAACTGAAAAGGATATTGAAGCAATTATTCCAAGAATAGGTAATAATATTGAGCCTCTATTTGGTATATATAATCGTAAAATACTATTAAAGCTTGAAAATCACATAAAAAATAAAGGCTCTAAATCGATGAAATCTTTTCTTTCAAATCTTAAGGTAGAATATATTGAACTGAAAGATAATAAAGAAAACAGAAGGGCTTTTACAAATATTAATTCTGAAGAAGATGTAGCATTAGCTTCACTTAGAGCGACACCAATCCAATACAGAGAAGACAAAACTAATTCTTGATAATACTTCTAAAATCTGCTCCAGAAGGATTTTGGAAAACCTTTAAATCAAAGATTGGTATTATGGCAAATAAATGATCGAAAATATCTGATTGAATATCCTCGTATTCAGCCCATTCTTGTACTTTACTAAATACATATATTTCCATTGGTAAACCCTTCTCTGTTGCTTGAAGCTGACGAATTAAGAAAGTCATATTTGGATGAATTTCCTCCTTATCGTGTAAATATGCAGCTACATAAGCCCTAAATATCCCGATATTAGTTTGATAACGTCCATTAAAGGTATCTTCCTCTATCCCAAGCTTATTATTATACTCCTTAAGTTCTTCATCTTTTTTAGAAAGATAGTCTTTCAATAATCTAAACTTCTTATACTTTTCAACATCCTCCTCCGTACTGAATCTTACAGACTGAATATCAATATTTAATGATCTTTTGATTCTTCTTCCTCCAGACTCTTCCATACCTCTCCAATTCTGGAAAGAACCTGTTACCAAAGAATAAGTAGGAACAGTACTAATGGTTTTATTCCAATTTTGAATTTTAACAGTGGTAAGAGAAATATCAATAACAGTTCCGTCAGCTCCAGCAGAAGGCACCGACACCCAATCACCCAGCCTTACCATATCATTAGCATTAATCTGTATTCCACCAACAAAACCAAGAATACTATCCTTAAAAACCAACATTAAAACAGCAGCAAAAGCACCAATTCCTGTAAGTAAAACACTAATATCTTTCGATAATAATAACGAAACAGCTATTAATCCACCAATCACAATAGCAATTAACTGAAATACTTGTATGTATGATTTAATGGACCGCTTACGGCCTGTTTGACGATAATCATAAATATCATTTACCGACTTAAATATAGCTACTATCCCTCTAACTAATAGATAATCGATGTAAAGTAAAATTATTAAGCTGATAATCCCATCGAAACCTCCTGATTGCAAAAAGATAAAGTCTGAAATTATATAAAGGATATAAAAGGTTATTGAACTAAGAAAATAATCAAAAACCTTATTTGCAAGAAGAATATCATCAACTTGTGTTTTTGATTTCTTAGAAATCTTTTTTATATACTCCTTAATATAATGAACAACTATTCTATCAATTAGAATAAAAACTAGAATACTAATAACAAATAAGCTCGCTTCTTGTATTAAATAAGCATAGTTAGACTTTAATCCAAGACTCAACAACCAATTTAAATAATTCTCCATTATATTATTTAACCATTCCATAATATCTATATTAGTTAGTTTGCAAAGTTAGAGAATTATACCAATTAAACACTCTAAATCCATTTAATCAAAGGAAAATCCTGACGATGTGGCAATAATTCGTGTTTAGGGAATACTCTAAAAGTAAAATTAAAGACTCCGGCTCTTGAAATTGGAAGTTTAATTTCGTATTGAGCTACTCCCTCAACTATCTTCACAAATTTTAATTCTTCCAAAGAACTAATATTCTTAACTTCTTGATCTTCTTTCTCCGCAAGAACCATTTCTACACCAACATTCTCTGGCTTACATTCTCCTATTCGAAGCAGAACTTTTGCGGTGAAATCATCCCCAAAATTAAGTGGATTTACATTGGAATCAGGATAGCTAATATCAACAACTTCAAATGAAGACCATGCCGCCGCAAATTTGTTTTTCCAATCTACTAATTGCTTTAACTTCTTATAATTATTAAAAGTAATATCATTAAATCTCTTAATTTGTGGTATATAATATTTTCGAGAATAGTCGTCAATCATTCTTTTCATGGTGAAATTAGGAGCTATCTCTGCAATATTTTTCTTAATCATTGCTATCCAAGCCTTTGAAACACCTTTTTCGTCTTTATCGTAGAAAGTATCAGCAATCTCGTTCTCAAAAATATGATACAAAAGAGAAGCATCTAGTATATCTTGCTGATTTTGTTCATCATAAGTTCTTTCTTCGCTTAAAGCCCAGCCTGCACCCTCCACATAACCTTCTGCCCACCAACCATCAAGCACGCTAAAATTAAGCACACCATTCATTATGGCTTTCTCTCCACTAGTTCCACTTGCTTCAAGAGGTCGTGTTGGATTATTAAGCCAAACATCAACTCCTGAGATTAGCCTTTTCGCTAAAGCAATATCATAATTCTCTACAAAAATAATTCTCCCCTCAAAATTAGGTAGTTTGCTAATTTCAACTATTCTCTTTATTAAATCCTGACCAGCTTTATCTGCTGGATGTGCCTTACCTGCAAAAATAAATTGTATTGGTCGTTCAGAATTATTTACCAATTTATCAAGTTTATCAAGATCGTTGAATAATAAGTGAGCACGTTTATAAGTAGCAAAACGACGAGCAAAACCAATTGTTAGTACGTCATCACGAAGATTATTTATTACATCTACCAAACGTTTTGGAGCAGCATTACGTGCTTGCATTTCTGCGTCTAATCTTCCCTTCAAATAATCTACTAATTTCTTTCGTTGATTGTTTCTTAAATCAAGAATACGCTTATCATCAATTTCATATATTTTATTCCAATTCTCTTGAACCGACTGATTTTCAAAGAAATCTTTTTGAAGCTCATGATATAATTTCCCCCAGCGCTTAGAAGCCCAAGTAGGAAAATGAACCCCGTTTGTTACATAACTAATATACAATTCATTGGGATAATATCCAGGAAACATATTAGCAAACATCTCTTGACTAACACGCCCATGTATTTTACTAACTCCATTCATTCCTTGAGAAAGCTTTGCAGCAAGAATACTCATTGAGAATTTCTCACTATGGTCTTCCTTATTCACTCTACCAAGAGCCATGAAATCGTCCCAAGAAATATTTAAACGCTCAGCATAATGAGGTAAATATGCTCGCATTAGGTCTTCATCAAATCTATCGTGACCAGCAGGAACAGGAGTATGAGTTGTAAATAAAGTTGAAGCTCTTACCACTTCTTTTGCTTCATCAAAACTCAAATCTTT
>QMPB01000340.1 GCA_003648395.1 Bacteroidota bacterium | reverse complement strand
ATTTTGTTTATAAAATAAATCTTTTTTGTAGGATAGATTTCTACCAACACCCATATAAGGTATTCCCCATTTAGCGAAAGATAGATATGTAATAGCTACTCTTATAGTGTCATAACGTATTAATTTGTTGAGAAATCCTTTTTGCTCTTCATAAGCTCCATAACCAAGAACAATTTCAACATTGTCATCATATGCAGCGACCATTTCTTTTGCCCATTGATTACTAGAAGGTACACAATCGGCATCTGTTAGTAAAATGGTTTCATATTTTGCTGATTTAATCCCAACAGAAAGGGGGAATTTTTTACCATGAAAGAAGTTAATGCCACTTTGTACTGTAAAGTAATTTAAGTGAGGGTGTTTAGACTTAAATTCTTGCAGTAGAAAATCAGTATCATCAGTTGAGGCGTCATTTACAACAATTACTTCAAATTCAGGATAATCTTGCTCTAAAATATTTGGTAAAAATTTCTTAAGATTATAATATTCATTTCTAGCTGTAATAATAATGCTTAGACCTTTTTTAGTGTTTTCAATGTTAACTTTTTGTTTATTAAAAAATAGTAGTCTTCCAAATATTATTATCAGAAAAAAGAATTGAATACCTGAGACGGTATAAAATAGATATATTAGGTAAGGGGTAAATTGTTCTAACATATGTTTGAATTATTTCAATAATTAGATAGAACTCAAAGATATCTTTAATTTACTATTATTAATTTAGTAGTGTTAGGTTTTACTAACAACAATTTGTTATAAAAAATCCCCTAAAAATGAATTTAGGGGATTAAGTAAATATTATTTGAAGCTTTATTCAAGAACCACCTTCTCTAATAAAATTCCATCTTTTGTTTTAATTTTTAATAAATAAACTCCATATGAGTTATTACTAAGATCAATTACTATGTTTTTAAGATTAGTCTTATTTTTATACTCATTTATTTTTTGTCCTTGAACATTTAATACTTCTATACTATTAATATTCTTTCCACTAACTGTAATAATGTCCGTAGTTGGATTTGGAAATATTTTAATAGAGCTTTTATTGCTAGATTTTTCTAGTCCCACACTATTATAGTAATAGTTTGCAGAATTGCTACTACAACCACTACTATTAGTTACTTTTACATAATAGTTGCCATTACTATTTGTGATATAATAATAATTTGTTGCTCCATTAATGGCATTATTTGAAAGATACCATTGATTATCGGCATTGCTTGAAGAAAATAAAGTATCAAGAGATCTAGTAATCGTTGGTATGGTAGGAGTATTATTAATCATAACACCAAGGTTATTTGAGTAAGGGCCAGTACCACAATTATTTGTAGCAGAAGCTTTAATGTTTGTTTGCCCTACATATTGGTTATCCCAATTAATAACAGCACTAGTACCATTTCCTGTAATAACACCAGCATTTGATGGAGTTAAAACCCAATTATAAGATGTAGCATAATTAGTTGGGCTAACATTATAATTTGTATTATTATTATTTTTACACAAACTACTTGGTCCTGTAGGAGTAGCTGTTGAACTAGGAATTTCATTTATTGAAATATTAAGAGGGCTTGATGCACTTCCATTACCACAGCTATTAGAACCCATAACAGTTATTGTAGCATTTCCAGTAAAAGTATTATTCCAATCAACAGTTGCATTTACTCCATTATTAGTTATTACTCCTGCACTTGATGGGCTTATTGTCCATTGGTAAGTGCTTGCATTTGTTATAGGAGAAATATTATATGTAGTATTTACTGGATTCTGGCACAGTTCATCAGCTCCTGTAGGAGTAGAGGCAGTACTTGGTATTGAACTAACATTTACAACTATAGAGTCAGAAATTATTCCATTTCCACAAGCATTTGTTCCCATTGCTTGCACATATGCTGTTCCAGTATAAGCACTAGCCCATGTTACAACAGCATTAGTTGTATTTCCATTAATTGTTCCCGCATTTGATGGAGTTAAAGACCATATATAACTAAGTGCATAAGTAGAACCAGCTGTTATATAGTTTGATGTTGGAGAATTGTTTGTGCAATTACTAGAAGCCCCTGTTGGTATAGCTGCTTGAGTAGGAGATGGATTTACTGTAATAATTTGACTTGTAGAATCAGATGAAGATCCATCACTTGCAATTAGCATAATTGTATAATTACCTCCAGTTGTAAAAGTTTTACTTAAGTTTTGAGAAGTAGAAATAACAGTTCCATTTTCTTTCCAAGTATATGAAGTTGCATTTAGTGAAGTATTAGTAAATGTAGTTTGAATACCCGTACAAATTGTTGATGAAGCAACTGTAAAAGCGGCAGTTAAAGCTGTCGTTGTAGAACCAAATATATTAATATCATCAATATAAAGATTATTCCCATAATTATCATAGCCTTGGAAAGCAATAACTACATTAGCGGAACCAGCATAAGCACTTATATCTATTGAATCACAATCTGCACCTATTGCTGAACCACACCAATCATCGGTTGAAGCAGGGATGAAGTTTCCACTTTGAGTAAATGATCCATCAGGAGCAGTGGCAAAATTCCCCGTTCCATCTTCTCCATAACTTGCTAATTTAGTCCATGTGACACCACAGTTTCCAGAAATATATATTATTAACGAATCTGTTGAAGATGCACTATATCTTGTATATGCATGTTTATATTGCAATGTTGCTGTTACTAAAGAACTTAGGTTTAAGGTAGGAGTAATAAGATTATCTCTTTCTCCTGCATGATTATTAGAGTAAAAATTCATAGTAGCAGACCTTATACTGTTTCCATTTCCAGAAGTATTTACCAAAGACCAAGTAGTTAGATTATCAGGGTTTCCAACTTTCCAATTTGATAGAGTAGTGGAAGTAGTTTCAAAATCTTCAATAAAAGGAGCTTGGAACCCTCCAACTTTAATAAAATTGTTTTTTGTTATTGTATTGCTTCCATTTCCATTTGTAGCTGTTAAACTTACATTATAATATCCTGAATTAGGAAATTTAACTTCAGGATTTTGGGAACTAGTACTTGTACCATTAATAAAAGTTACATTGCTAGGAGTGATTACCCAGTTCCAAGATGTTGGATTAAATGATGTGATATCAGTAAAAATAATTGTGTCTTCTGAACATATTGCTGTTTTATCTGATTCAAAATCGGTTAAAGGAACGCTGGATCCAGAAGCATATAAATCAATCTCCCATAATCCTCTCCCATAAGTTGCTGCTCTTAGCTTATTGTTTTGAACTTGTGTATCGTAATATATTTCTAATTCTCCAATTCTAACCTTTGGTAAACTAGGGTTATATTCCTGCCAGCTATTAGTACCATCTTTAATAAATACTCCCAATTCAGTACCTACATATAATACTTCACTTGTCGATTCTGTTGTGTCTTGAACTATTGAATACATTGGGATACTAGGAAGACCAGTAGAAATATTAGTCCAAGATGTTCCTCCATTAGTTGTTTTATATACATTATTTGAATTATAACCACTTAAAGTAATCCATACTGTATTTGGGTCTGTGCTTTTTATAGCAATATATGTAATGTCAGAACTAGAAACAGGCAATGTTCCTGTTATAGTAGTCCAAGAAGTACCTCCATTTGTTGTTTTCCAAATATCTGAAAGATCCGCTACATATAGAACTGAAGTATTAGAAGGAGAGATCGCCATTGATCTTATTTTTTCAGTAGTACTGTTCATTGTAGATATTTGAGTCCAACTTGTGCCTTTATTTGTTGATTTATACACATTAGAGTAGCCAGCATATAAAGTTGTATGAGTTGTTGGGTCAATTATATATGGAGTAACCCATGCGCCGCTACCTGCTGCTGATGGTTCAATATTTGTAGCAGAAGTCCAATGATTTGTTGTTCTGCTAATTTGCCCATTTGTATATGTACCATATTGAGTATTTACATCGGTATAGTCAATCAAGCATTCCATACCATCTCCTCCTTTTACATCATCCCACGTGCCATTTGATAATAGTTTTGTGCCATTATCTTGAAGTCCAGTGATTGTTTCTGTAGCAACAGTTTTAGAAGTACCCAATTTATACATTTGACTAATTGTTAAACCATCTGATTTGTTAGCCCAAGTAGCTCCATCGTCTGTAGAAATAAATAACCCACCATCATTACATTCAAACAAATCACCATTACTACGATATACTAAATTATGCTTGTCAGCATGAGCAACAGGATGATTTCCTGAGTTATAATATGAGCTAGAAGTCCAGCAGTTGGAACAAGACCATGCAGAACCGCCATTAGTACTTCTGTGAGAGTTCACACCTCCAATTATTACATTATTTGAATTGGAAGGTGATGCTGCCATACTTAAGTCATACCAGCCTTGCCCTCCAGAATCACTAGCATCAGAGTACCATCCTAAAAGATTATTCGTATTATATACACTTGTGAAAGAAGAACCAGAATTTGTTGACTTGTATATAGCTTTGAGTCCATTGTTACTATTTGCAATTATTGCGTATACAATTGATGAATTGTTAGGTGTTACAGCCATTTCTATTCTGTACCCTCCAGAAACATTCAACTTTTGAGTCCATGTTGTACCTCCATTTGTTGAAATATATATTTTTCCATATGGTGTAGAACCATATAAAGTAGATAAACTTCCAGGTTTATTTTCTAAATCAATAAAATTAGTGGATGTTAGTTGGTTTGACCAAGTAGATCCTCCATCTGTAGTTTTGTATACACCATTTGATGTTGCAGCTATAATTGTGTTATTATTATTTGGGTCAATAATCATTTTATTAACCATTTTACTGGCTGATAGAGAATAACTAATGCCCGTAGTATTCCAAGTTGTACCTCCATCAGTAGATTTCAAAACGCCTATACTTCTATTGTCCCAAGCGTCTCTATCTCCAGTTCCAATATAGATAGTGTTTGACGTGGCATAATCGGATGGGATAATAATACTTGAAACTCCAAGCACATCATTACTATCTGTTAAACAGGTCCAACTAGAACCATTATCAGTAGTTTTCCATAAACCTCCTGCAGGAGCTCCTACCCAGTAAGTATTATTGTCTGTTGGATGAAAAGCAATACAATTGACTCTTCCAACGCCTCTACTATTACTGCCATTAACTGGACTGAATGGACCCAATGAAGTCCATGAGTTCGTAGTAGTTAGAGTTTGAATCCCTCCAGCTTGTTTTAAACTATTATAAACCTGCATTGCTGTTTGTGTAGGGAGTTCGCCAGTTTCTTTATTTATTTGACTTTCCATCTCATATTCCCAACGCTTAAACTGTTTCCAACCTATTGCTTTTTTAGTTATGCCTTCACTATCTACATAATGACCACTTTTGTCAAGATTGTATGGTTGCCAATATGAGTTGAATGTATTTTGGTAATCATAAAAATTGTATTCTGTTTTATTCTTCGGTAGGTTTTCAAGCCATGGCTGAGCTATTACTTGGTTAAATGACCAAATAATTGCTAAAAAAAGTAGAATTTTTCTCATAAGAAGTGAATTTAGTGAGTGATTTTTTTATTTTATATGTATAACAACAAATATACTAAAAAATGTGTAACTAATCAGTGTAAATTGCCTTTATTATTACAATTATAGAGTACTACGTATATCACTGACCCTGAAAGGGTCAAATACGAATAACCATGGGCGAAGTCCCATGGTTATGAATACTAATT
>QMPB01000339.1 GCA_003648395.1 Bacteroidota bacterium | reverse complement strand
GCTTCTACCACAGAGCCTACTTTTACTCCTTTGCCATGATTAGCAAAATCAGGAATAATTCCTGTACCCACTCTTTTCGAATTACTAGGCTTATGAGATGGCATAGAGCTTTTTGCTGGAGCATTTTCACCAGTAAATGGCATTGCATTCTCCCTGTAGGCTAGGTAAAGCAATACTTCCTTGGCAACAGTACAAACCTTAACTAGGCCTTTACCATCAATCTTATCATAAGTATCGCTTGGGCGATGATAATTTTGTGTAGGACCAGTAAAAAGTTGAATTGCGGGAATTCCTTTTTCAATAAACGACATCTGATCACTAGCATCAAGTTGTTTTTCTATTACTTCACTTTGTACACCAGTGGTATAGTTTGTCCCCATAAATATAAACTTCCATTCACGAGCAGTATTTGCATTTAGCACCAATAGTTTAGTATCAAAAAGACTACCATCTGTATCAATATTCACATTAGCAAAAAACTCACCTTTATTATTCTCATGGTAATTCTTTACAAAATATCTTGAGCCAATAAGCCCTGCCTCTTCGGCTGTACAAGCTAGAAATATAATACTACGCTTAGGTTTATTTTTACCCATTGCACGAGCCAGCTCCATAATAGTGGCAACACCACTGGCATTGTCATCAGCACCATAATGAATTTTACCCTCATTACCTTTGCGTACATCAGGCCAGCCAAGTCCCAAATGATCGTAATGAGCAGAAATTACAACAGGATAATCCTTTAGTTTTGGATCAGTTCCTTCAATTACACCAATAACATTATAAAGATCAATATTGCCTTTATCATCAAATCTATGAGAGAATTTCTGATAGTATGCACCATCATATTTTTTTAATCCAGCTTTTTGAAATTCCGTAGCAATATATTTAGCAACTTCATCAATTTCTGGCGTTCCTATTCCTCTACCCTTCATTTCTTCAGATGCCATAAATTTAATATCTGTCATCATTCTTTTCTCTGAAAAAACTGGTTTTAAATATGCCAATGCTTTTCGCTCTTCGGAAAGGGTGATTTTATTAGCCCCTTTATCCAAATTCTTGATTAAAGGAGAATTAAATATTGGCCACTGACCCTTTGCAATATTTGTTGGTTCACTACCACTAAATGCCAAATAACTATATTTTCCATAGTGAGGTAACTTACGCACAAGACCTGCTATGGCTTCTGCATTATCCGTGGCAATAAATATATTTTGCTTCCCAGCTATATCTTTATCAAAACTTGTAAATACAAAGCTACTGCCTTCTTTTACAAGTCTTTTGCCCTCATATATTACTGAATCTTCTGCTATATTAGATTTATAATTCTCCATTTCAAAATCAACAGCAGATATATACTTATTATCAAATCCTAAAATCCAAAGAGTTTTTTCTTTTGGCAATTCCTTAATATCACTATCATATTTTACTTCAAAATTATCATTATCAGCAGCTTGCCATTGCTTTGCTAATTCCTCATATAATAAGCGCTGCTCTTTACTAGCTTTCTTTGGCAGAATAATTAAATTATCCTTACTCCCCCATATTTTAGACAATGAAGGAGGCACTTCATCCTGAGTGAGAATTCTAAATACATCATAAAGTGGATCCACAAATAGTTTTAATGGTTTTGCTGATATATTTAATTGAAAATCTTGTTTCTTAGAATCCATATTTACCACAAACTCTTCAGCACCATCTTTAGTAACCACATATACAGGAATATCTATATTAAAAGCTTCAGATGTCTGCTGTTGTTCCATAGATAGATGTAGGCGATATTTACCACCGTAGCTATCAACTTTATAATCACTAATTGCAATTTGTGGCGCCCCTAACCTATTTACCCACTGCTCAAAAAATGGTTTTAAATCCATATCAGCAACTTCCTCCATTGCTAATCGTATATCGTCATAAGAAGCAGCTTTATACTTATTATTATCATAAAAAAGCTTCATTCCTTTAACAAAAGTTTCATCACCAACTTTGCGACGCAACATTTGCCACATCATAAGTGCTTTGCCATAACCAATAGCTTCACTAGGTCCATCAGTACGATTAATAAATGTAGAAAGCGCAAAATCATTACTCTCATCAACATAATTACTAAATTTCTGCAAAGTAGAACGGCGATAATCTTGCCCAGCACCTCTTTGTTCCTTAATAAGATGGTCAGCCATATAAGCAGTGATACCTTCGCACCAATTACCAGACTCAAAATCTACATAAACGCTATTTCCCCACCAATTATGAAGCAGCTCATGTGGGTACGATGAATGCAATATAAATGGGAAACGAATTATTTTCTCTCCCAAAAGAGTAAAAGAAGGCATTCCATAACCTGTTTCCCAAAAGTTTTCTACCAAAGCAAACTTAGTGTATGGATAATCGCCAAGCATCTCCACATACATATTCATATATTGCTCAGTAACTTCCAAGTATTTATTAGCAATTCCTTCGTCAGGAGTACGCAAAAAAGCCATTGCCATTACGCCATTGCCCATTTCATAAGTATACTCAGTAAATTTAGCAGCTATTAAATAAATTTCTTCTTGTGGTTTGTCGCAAAACCATGTATCTGTATGTGTAGTTGCTGTTTTGCTAACACTAACTCTCTCGCCTGTAGATACATTACTCCAGTCAGAAGGCAGCTCAGTTGTTAGTGTATATGTATAAACCTTATCCTTAAAATTAGGAATCCAGTATGTAGAACCAGCAAGATATGTTCCTTGCTCCGAAATTATTCCTGAAATATATGTAAAACCTCTTTGGTAATTTTCGCCACTCTTATCTTCTTTAGGAGCTATTTTTCCTTTATAAGAAATTACAAAATCTTTTGCTTTTCCTTTTATTTTCCATAAAGTAGTTTTCACTTCCGATGATTCTCTATCCATTCCTACATTATTAGCAGTATTAGTATTCTCAACTTTAGAAATAGTGATATTCTTTGAATTTGAGAATGGTACTAAATCCGAATTTAGCAGAAAAGTATTATCATATTCACCATTGATTGTAATGGAATCAGTAACCGTAATAGTTGAAGTACTTATATCAACTTTTACATTCAAATTATGGTTTACAATATTCTCATTTTGAGAATAGACCATAGAGCTCATTAATAGAGCAATACTTATAAATAGTCCTTTAATCATTGGTATATAGTTTAATAATTATCATAAAAAAACAAAGATAAGAGAATTTAGTTCTTAAAATATAGCAATATGTAGGTATTTTGGGAGATTAATCGGTGATCGGTTGGTTAGTGATTTGTATGTCAGTAATCTGGAATCTGTTGATCAGCGGTATGCCTGTCAGTAATCTGTTTATCAATAATAAACATTCCATTTTCAACTAAACTTTGTGTCAATCTATATCATGAACGGATATAAGAATTAAATATTAATAATTCTTATGAGAGACAACATAGTTAAAACTAAAAGTTTTTCTTTTGCAATTAAGATTGTAAAACTATATAAATACTTAGTTGAAACCAAGAAAGAATACATATTATCAAAACAAGTAATAAGGAGTGGTACCAGTGTAGGTGCTATGGTTCGCGAATCTGAGCTTGCATTATCAAAGGCTGATTTTATTCATAAGCTAGCAATAGCCCAAAAAGAGATTAATGAAACCATATACTAGTTAGAACTTCTAAAAGAAACAGATTATATCTTAAAAAATGACTTTGAAATCATCTACAAAGATGCTATTCAGATTATTAGACTGATAACAAGCATTATTAAAGCTCCAAAATCTAATCTTAGAGGTTAATTAATAATTGGAAATTAAACATTAATAATTAACCATTATTTACGTTTTTTTCGATTCTTCTTCTTTCTTACTTGCTGATCTTCAGTATCAATTTCGCCCATAACTTTCTGCCAATCATTATCTTTTTCGCCAGAAATTTTGATTGTATTTTTATAATCAGTTTTTGAAATCTCCATTTTATTAATGGGTTTGCCAAGGCTTTCTTCTATTTCTGCTAGAATATCGTATTCCTCGGTACTGCAGAACGACATAGCTTGTCCTTTACTGTCGCCACGACCAGTACGCCCTACTCTATGCACATAATTCTCTGGGGTTTCTGGTAAATCGTAATTTATTACAAAATCCACATTAGGAATATCTATTCCCCTAGCACTTACATCGGTAGCAATAAGTATTTTTAGTTCTCCATTGCGAAATCGCTCCATATTATCAAGGCGCTCATCCTGTGTTTTATCACTATGAATTGTATCTGTGTCAATTTCAACCCTTTCCATGGCTTTTTTTACTCTTTCGGCACGAACCTTTGTACGCACAAAAACTAAAATCTTCTTATCAGGTTCACTTTTTATTACATCTTCCAAAAAGAAACGTTTATCATCCATCTCTACAAAAGCCTTAGCATGGTCAATATTTTTTGCCACAGGGTCTTTTGGCGATATTTGTATTCTTATGGCATTGCGTACTAAAGAATAAGCAAGCTTTTTTATGGATTTATTAATTGTTGCAGAAAAGAATAATGTTTGACGCTTTTTAGGAATAAACTTTATTAAATCTCTAATATCATTAATAAATCCCATATCTAACATATGGTCCGCTTCGTCTAAAATCAATATTTCCACTGCCGAAAGGTCTAAATCTCCTTGGCTACGCAAGTCAAACAAACGACCAGGAGTAGCAATAAGAATATCTACACCTTCGTTAAGCTTAGCTTTTTGTGGCGTTTGATCTACACCTCCATATATACTCAGAATTGATAAATTAGTATATTTTGCCAAAGAAATAAATACTTTCTCTAGCTGCAAGGCTAGCTCATGAGTTGGTGCCATAACAACACAACGCACCGCATTTGTATTACTCTTTGCCTTCCTATTTATTAGAGTATTTAGAATTGGAATTGCAAATGCAGCAGTTTTTCCTGTACCAGTTTGTGCTATTGCAAGCACATCTTCACCTCGCAAAATTGCAGGCATAGACTTATATTGTATATCCGTAGGTCGGCGAAAACCCGCATCAGCTATACTTCTTTGTAGTTTATCTGATATATCGTATTGTTCAAACTTCATTGCAACTTAATAAATTTATTAGATTGCAAAAGTAGGTATTTCACTTTACAATACACTACTTATTATTTATCCCAAATAACTAATATTGTAGCTCCCTCTTTGGACTCAAAAGGACCATGCTCATCATGGGGCCTAAATATCTGATATGTTCCCTTAGCATAAACCTCTCCCTTATAAGTATACTGTCCATCAACAACAAAATTCTGCTCTGTAACAAGGTGAGTATGTGGTGCCATTTTAAAGTTTTTTGGTAATCTTAAGAGAATAGTTTTATAGCCATCTTCATCCCTCAACACCTTTCTTAACGTACCATTAAAGTACTCATCAGCATTTTCCCAATGCTGGTCGTCAAATAAATTCAATACCTTTTCCATAGTTTTTATTTTAAGTTTATAATAATTTCTACCTAGCTATTTTATAATAAAGAAATAGATTTTTTATTCAAACTATGCTATCATAAGTATTAAAAAATAAATAGAATGAACTTTTAATTAAACCTATTGCAATACAGAGCACAATATACAATAAAAATCATAAAAAGTCAATAGTAAATTTATTTTACTCAAAAGCAACATATTAAAACATATCTAAATGATATTATGTTTTTTATTAAATTTGTTGAATATAATTAACTAATAGAATAAAAAATTC
>QMPB01000338.1 GCA_003648395.1 Bacteroidota bacterium | reverse complement strand
TATGCCATAATCACCCGAGTGGAAACCTTGATATCTCTCAGCCCGATAAGGACCTCACTACTAAAGTTAATAAAGCTGGCGATTTTCTAGATATAAAATTGCTTGATCATATAATCATTGCAGGGAATAATTATGTTAGTTTTGCAGACGAAGGAATAATAAACGATTAATATAAATAGATGACAAATAAACTCCTTTTTCTGATTCCGAAAAGAACCAATAGATTAATCTATATTCTAAATCACTTTTGTAATACACAATGGGGAGTGGAGGTAGATTATGTAGTTGATAAGGAAGAGTTCATTTCTTATGATGGTCCTAAAATACATTATGGTTTCTCGGCATTGGGAGATGAAATGTTTATTGCTGCTGAGCAATTGCTCTTTGTGCGTGGAATAGAAGAGCAGGAGTTGGCTTTTGGCGAATACCTAGATTTGCCAAGCATGTTTCCTACTTATAATCGCGATTCTATTCTTAACTTTGATATTTTAGCGGCTTCTTTTTTCCTAATTAGCCGATACGAGGAATATCTGCCATTTATAAAAGATAAATATGGTAGATTCCCTGCTCAAAATAGTATCGCTTATCAAAATAAGTTTCTTCAAAAACCTATGATTGATATTTGGGCGCTGGATTTGGCAAGTAAAATAAAATTAAAATTTGAAGAATTAGAGTTCTCTTTACCAGAATATAGTTTTACTCCAAGTATTGATATTGATGCTGCTTTTGCAATGAAACATAAAGGAACATTGCGTACAATGGGTGGTTATATAAAAAATCTCCGCGATTTGAATGTTGAAGAAATGAAACAGCGAACTCGTGTTATCCTTGATAAGGAGAAAGATCCTTTTGACACCTTTGATTTCCTTTTCGAAACTCATATAAAATATAAACTTAAACCCTTGTTTTTTATTCTTTTTGCCGCCTATGGTACTAATGATAAAAACACACCAACCTATAATCGTAAATTTAGAGATCTGGTAGCATATATTGCCGATAATAGCGATGTGGGTATTCATCCTTCATTTACTTCTAATAGCGTAAGTGGTAAGCTTAAAAAGGAAATAAAAAATCTTAGTATTGCTATACATAGTGAGATCACGAAGAGTAGACAGCATTTTTTGGTTTTGCATATGCCCATAACATATCGTAATCTTATAAATCTAAATATTACCGACGATTATAGCATGGGTTATGCCCAAGAAATTGGTTTTAGGGCATCTACATCAAGGCCATTTCTTTTTTATGATTTAGAAATGGAATATACTACCTCTTTGCGAATACATCCTTTTGCAGTAATGGAAGGTACATTACGCGATTATCAATCTTTGAATGTGGAAGAGGCTTACCAAGCTTTTTGCAAAATTATTGACGAAGTGAAAGCAGTGCAAGGGAGTTTTATTAGCCTCTGGCATAATGAGAGTGTAAGTGATAAAAAACGTTGGCTCGGTTGGCGAGATTTATATATAAGAATGATTGAAAAAGCTTTGCCAGAAAATAAAGTTGATATCGGGAAGGAAGACGGAGAACTTTGAAGTACTAGATTTGTTTCTGATAATAGGTGTTAGCTGTTGGTTAGATAATTATTAATGATTTAAAAAATGTAATCAGTGGATCAGTAATCTGTAAAAATAATGTTGACTGCTAATTAAAGAATACTGAAAGAAATAGGATTTATGGATATTAACTTTAGTTTTATTAAAAAGCCATAGGAGAACCTGAAGCATCAACTTTGATAAATATGAGATTATATTTCAGAATAATTTTATTTACCTTATTGCTAGTTCTACAATCGTGTATGATTGAGCAGCGTATTGCATATAGATTTCAAGAAGAAATTCCCCAAACGATTATACTCTATCAAAATTCTGCTGATGTATTCTTAATAAATTCCAAAGTAGATATTCCCAACGATATTTCAGAAAATGAGTATAATAGAATAATTGATTCTGCTTATTATGCAAGTGACCTAATAAAACATATTGATGCTAACGAATTTGGTGAAGCACTGGACGAAAGTTTGCATAATTCCTTACAAGAAACTAATTTTATTATCTATCCAAACGATAGTATTAGTTCATTTATTACTCATAAAGCACCTCGTATAATTATTGATGTTGTGCAAGTGGAAGTGGAGGAACATTTCGATGAATTTTATGAAGAATTATCGGATGTTCAATTGGGTATAAATAGCGAAAAGTATTTACATATTAAAGAGGCTACTCATACTATTAAAAATGATGGTAGCGATTTTAATAACGATATATTTTCAGTTAATATTATAAGAAATTCATTATCCATAAATCTATGGATAAAAGTTGATATTTGGGATAAGGACAGTATTCATAATAGCAATACTATTTTTATGACCTATCAAATGAATGATGATATTGAGGGAATGTTTATTTGGGAAAATACAGAGAAAGTAAATTACCTATATACCATTGATAGCCTGCAGCAATTTGATTTATGGAAGGCGCAACAGTATCCAGCTCCAGGTTTTGTTAATTCTACCATGGATTATATCGTCAATATAGTATTGGATAATAGAATATTGATAGAGAAAGATACGTATGGCCAAAAAGAGTGGAAATATAGTATGCGCAGTGGCAGGATATTATCCACCGAAGATGGTTTGCCATATACTATAATTGATGAATAGTTATTATTGGGAGAATACCATATTTCAAAAACATATTTCGATAATATTTCAATTATTTTTTTGTAATTTTGCAGGCCTTTTCAAAAAGGATTTTAATTAAGTTAAATAGTAAAATAAGATATATATAATGGCAATAAAAGTATTAGGAATGGGTAATGCATTAGTTGATGCACTTATCCAAATAGATAGTGATAAAGTATTAGAAGCACATAATTTGCCAAAAGGCAGTATGCAGCTAGTTGATTGGGAAACTTCAGAAAAGATAAAAGAGGCAACTAAGCATTTTACGAAATCTCAAGCATCAGGAGGTTCGGCAGCAAACACTATTCATGGTTTAGCAATGTTGGGAGTTTCTACAGGTTTTATTGGTAAGGTAGGTAAGGATGCAGTTGGAGATTTCTTTAAGGCGGATCTTATCGAAGCTAAAGTTGAACCTTTGCTTAAGTATAGTGATAATAAGTCGGGATTAGCAGTTGCTTTGGTAAGCCCTGATTCGGAGCGTACTTTTGCTACATACTTGGGTGCAGCGGTAGAGATTTCTGCAAGCGATTTAAGCTTAGAAGATTTTATGGGTTATGATTATTTCCATATTGAAGGCTATTTAGTTCAAAATTATGAATTAATTGAAACAGCAGTGCAGTTGGCAAAAAATGCTGGATGTAGAGTCTCAATTGATATGGCTAGTTTTAATGTGGTAGAGGATAATTTAGAATTTCTTACTCGTATAGTAAAGGATTATGTAGATATAGTATTTGCTAATGAGGAAGAAGCAAAAGCTTTTACTGGAAAAGAGCCACGCGAGGCACTTGATATTATTGCAGAGATGAGCGATATAGCTGTTGTTAAAATTGGAAGTGAAGGTAGCCTTATCAAAAGTGAAGGTGTAGTTTATACTGCTGGTGTAATTGATGTAAAGAGTATTGACACTACTGGAGCTGGCGATTTATTTGCTGCAGGATTTATATATGGCTTAATCCAAGGATTTGGATATGAGCGTTGTGCCGAAATAGGATCTATTACTGCTGGTAATATTATAGAAGTAATAGGTGCAAAAATGGATAATAAGCGTTGGGATGGAATTTATAAGGCAATAGGTCTTTAGCCTTCGGTACAATTTGCGAAAAGCAAATCACTCAGTCTGACACCTATATCGGTACATTTCTCTGTCAGGCTGAGTGATTTTCGCAGAAAATTGTACCGAAGCCTGAGCAGAAAATTGTACCAAGCCTAACAGAAAAAGCCTCTCTTCAAAATTAATTTTGAAGAGAGGCTTTTATATTTTATACAGTAAGCTCTTTATTTCTGAGTGTCTGCAACTTTTCTTGTTGAATAATTAATCTTAAGAGCGTTAGACTTTCTAAGTTCTTGCTTTACATCAGTAACAATACCCATTTTAGCACCTTCGTCTACTTTAAGAGAAATAATTTGCTTAGATTTATTATAATCAGGCAATTTCTCACGAGTAAGTGAAACAAACTCACGGATTTGATTTACTTCTGCATAAGCATCATTAAGTTGAATACGATCATCAGTACCCATTTTTGCCGCTAGGCGCTTCACAGGTTTTCCGATGTATATATAACTTACCAAAGATTTGTCTTCAAGCTTTTGAACTTCAGATGCCTCAGGTGGAGTAACTTTTACTACAAGCTCTACTTCTCGCATAGTTGTTGAAACCATAAAGAAGAACAGTAGCATAAAAATAATATCTGGTAAGGACGATGTTGAAATCTCTGGGAGTTTTTTCCCTCCTTCTTTTCTAAATTTTGCCATAATTATTTTCCTCCAAAATTAACAGGTTCTGCTTCGGAAATAGCCATAGGTACTGCTTTTTGAATCGCTTTGGCTTTGGCCTCGTCAGTTTTTAATAAAACATTAAAGTCCATTCCAAAATACTGATTAGCAAGCTCATCCCTTAGCTCACGAACGGCAGCAGCCAACTCATTCTGTACAAATATATATGTATTGTATGAGGTTCCACGGTCATTCTGCATTGAGACTATACCTTTACTTTTTTCGTATTTTCCGATAAAATCAATATCTACAACCTTAGTTTCAGGATATTTAGGATTATCAGGAACATGAGGAGTAAGGAAATCCTTAACCAAACGGCGAAGGTCTTTCTTATTAGCCTCTTTCATTGCACTTGCACTTTGGGCAGTTTTATCACTAATCATAATTGCATCTGCAGAGTTAATTAACACCTGAAATACGTTCCTCGTTTTTACTGGAGGAGCTTTAATATCATCAGGTACTGGAGGTGGCAACTTTCGCATAATTCCCGAATCTACGGCCATAGTGGTAGTCACTAGGAAGAAGATTAAAAGAAGGAATGCTACGTCGGCCATTGAGCCAGCACTTACTTCGGGGGTTTCACGAGTCATATTTTATCTCTTTAACATTAGACTATTTACACCTGAAGCTAATATTGTCAAAATAGACAACCCTCCAAGGAAATAAACTAAATAAATTAATGATCCTATTAATTTTGACGTTGCGCTGTCAATATCAAATTCCGTATATACTTTTGCGTCTACATTTCCTGAAGCACTAATATATGCTAGGAAATAAATAAGTCCTAGACCAGCAATACTACCAAGAACCATAATTGCAGACTTTGGTTCAGAAACCATTTGTGCAATTGCAAATCCTAGGGTAGCAACAATGCCTATCCCTAATAAACCTATTCCAAGAAGAAAAGTAGGATCTAATATTGATGCAGCCAAAGCGGGGTCTGTGCTCATAGCATCTGTATTACTTATTATTAAGCCAGTCATTACTGCACCAGCTACCATCATAAGGTATACGAAATACTTTGTTACTTTAACTAATATATTATTATCCATAGTTTCTAATTATTTTTTGTTATCAGCTAATATATCTAGAAATGAGATAGAAGAATCTTCCATATCATTAACTAAGCTATCAATCTTCGATATAAGGTAATTATAAAACATCTGAAGAATAATAGCTACAATAAGACCGAATACAGTTGTAAGAAGTGCTACTTTAATACCACCAGCAACAACAGTAGGGTTAATATCT
>QMPB01000337.1 GCA_003648395.1 Bacteroidota bacterium | reverse complement strand
CGGTAGAGATGTTGTTAATTATGCTACAAATAATAAAGGTGCTCTAGTAATTGCAGCTTGTGGAAATAGCAATAATGCAAATTGGCTTTTCCCTGCATCATACGAAAATGTACTAAGCTGTGCGGCTACCGACACATTTGATGTACGATGGTCACAATCTTCATACGGCACAACAGTAGACCTTAGTGCTCCAGGTACTTATGTATATTCTACTTGGGTAAGTAATGCTTATTTCTCTTCTCATGGCACAAGTTTTTCTGCCCCAATAATTGCTGGTGGAGCGGCTATAGTAAAAGCTCATTTTCCACAATTTACAAATTTACAAATTGCAGAGCAACTTCGTGTAACTGCTGATATTATTGATACTATAGCAGCAAACACAAGTACTATAGGATTAATGGGCGCTGGCAGATTAAATATTTATAACGCACTTACCGACACTCTAAAACCATCCATTAGAATTAAAAATAGCATTTTATCTATTTCCAATGATACTCTATATATTAGTGGCGATTTTATAAACTACTTAACTAAATCTTCACCAAGTTTGAAAGTGAAACTATATAGTCCGTCACCATATCTAGTGCCTATCTACGATTCAATTGTTTTGGGGATAATGCCGACATACTCAATAGTGAATAATAGTACTTCACCCATGAAATTTAAAATACTTCCAAATATACCTATTGGGGAGTTTGCAGATATACAATTAAACTATTCGGATACTGCCTATAATGGGTTTGAATGGTTGCGTATATATCTCAATAATGAAACAGCGCAATTGGATACAAATAACATTACAACAAGTATTAATTCGTCAGCAACAATTGGTTATTCTGATGCTGCAAAAATGATTGGAAGTGGTTTTACATATAAAGATGGCAGAAACCTATTGAGTTGGGGGGGATTAGTTGTTGCAACATCAAACTCTAAAGTATCAGATAATATTTATGGATCAAGTGGAACGGATAGTGACTTTGTTGCTGTAAATGCAGTGCAAAAAATAAATAGTTATCCTGAGCAACAGCGCTTCCTAAATATATTCAACGATAATAATGCTGGTTTCTCTAAAAATAATATCCAAATAAATCAATATTCGTATGCATTTTCGAACGATACACTAAAAGATATTGTATTTATTGAATATAATATTATTAATAATAACACTAGCACATTAAGTAATGTATATACGGCTTTCTATGCCGATTGGGATATTGGATTATCAAATAATAATAAAGCTGATTATAATTCTTCTGAAAACATGAGCTATATATGGCCATTGGCAGGAGGCACGTATGCCGGCATACAACTTATGAGCAAAACCATGGGCAACTGCTATAATTTTGATAATGACGGCAGCAATGGAAGTATTAATATATACGATGGCTTTCTTAATTTTGAGAAATGGGATGCTATGCAAACATCTAGACATGAGGCTGGCATATCAAACAATGGCGCTGATGTAAGTTCAATGATAAGTGCTGGACCATTCAGTATTGGCACCAAAGACACTATTACAGTTACTTACGCACTATTGGCAGGTAGTTATAAAGATGAGATTATAAAGTCTGCTAAGGCTGCAAATTTATGGTTCTTTAATACAACTTCCAGTAAAAGTATTATGCACGAATTAGAAATAGGTTTATTGCAGAATATTCCAAACCCTACTTCAGATAAAACTACAATATCATTTACCTTATCAAAAAACGAGTATATAAGACTAGATATTTATAATATTGACGGGAAGCTAATGAAGGCAGTAGTGGCTGGAGAATTATCTAAAGGAAAGCATTCATATACTATAGACTTATCAAATTATAATTCTGGAGTATATACTTATAGACTTAGTAGCAATAAAGGAAGTATTAGTCACAAAATAATTAAAAAATAGATGAAATTAAACTTAGTACAACAGCTTATTCTACTTTCATTAGATAATAAAAAAGGCAGCTTTATTTCTCATGGACCACTATTTAATGTAGCAATTGCAGGAGCTGCTATTGCGGAGCTAATAGTCCAAAAGAAGATTCGACTTTCTGAAAAAGTTATAAAAGTGTCAAACACTAAATCCACACATGATAAAGTACTAGATTATTTTTTAGAAAAAATATATAAATCCAAGAAGGAACATAGCTTATCACATTGGCTCTTTCAGCTATATAATAATTCTCAAAAATCTATTGATATTTACGTTCAGGAGCTTATTAATAATAAAATACTTTATCAAAAAGAAGCAAAGATTCTTTGGGTTTTTAATACTACAAACTTTCCTACAAAAGATAGCCACGAAGAGGATAAGCTTAGAGAAAAGTTAACTAACATTATTCTGAAGAATGAAAATACAATTAGTATAGAGGACAAAATACTTATTGGGCTAATTGATGTATGTGAATTAAATAAAGAGGTTTATGAGGAAAATCTTTCTAAAGAAACCAGAAAACGAATTAAGAAAATAATAAAATCCGATAGTCTTTCTAAAACAATAAGAGATGAAATTGAAACTACTTATACTACTTTAATTGTAGTAGTAACTACTATTATAACCTAGTCAGCATTATTAATCTTGTTTTTTGAACTTTCCTGCTTTCCATGCTTTAAAAAACTGAGCCCAAGCAAATGGGTTTAATAATTGATTTGGCATATAACCACCATTCCAATAATTTTTACTTACATTCTGTTGCATTTGGTGGCGATAATTCATAGACCCATCCATAGGCATAAACTTACCTCTTTCTTTCATCTCTTCCCTAGCAAGATTTTTCATTGCTCTATCATAATCGTTCTCAGGCACTCGATGTTGAATAATAGCATATTCTAACGCATCTATGTCCGACCAAGGATATATTACCGACTCTGTAAGAAGTAATGTATCATTTTGCATCATCTGAAAAAGTGTATATCTATCAGCGATTAATGAATCTGGAATATAATAAGTTGAAAGTTTATAACCAACAGAGCTAAAAAGAATAGTATCGCCAGTATAGGCAACAAATGAGAAAAAGCCTTCCACATTTCCAAGGGTTCCAAGGGAGGTCCCTTTTATTCTAATATTTACAAAAGGAACTGGCTTTAAACTATCACCAGTAATTACCACCCCCGAAAACTGAATAACACGTCCTTTTATACTATCTTGTGCTTCACCCTTAAAAGAGAAGAAAAAAATAATAAGAAATATATATGTTATTCTAAAAATAGTCATTAAGGATAAACAGTGGTATGTGTATATTTATTGTGCGAAGATAAAGGAATTTGAGAATAAAAAATACTTTTTTACAAAACAAAAAGACCACCTGATAAATTCAGGTGGTCTTTTTGTTTTGTATACTAAACGAAATATTTATTAATCCAATGGATTAACTTGAAATTCAATTTTTGATTTAATCAGCAGTGGTAATTGTTCAACAGGAACTGGCTTAAGAATCTTTCCAAATACAAAGAAATAAAACCTATCTTGTTCTAAATACTTATCTACGCTATCGTCATTTACATCAAAGATTAACTCCATATCTCCATCCTTAATATTTGTAGCTGCAGCAATTGTTACAGCCTCCATAGCATTGTCAGAATCTCCTAATCTAAAGCTTAACGACTCTAAGAATCCAAAATTCATCTGTGTATCAGAATCATCAACTTTTATGATTATCTGTTTAAATTTACCGTCACTAATTTTACCCTTATCAATTCCATTAGCTTCAAATACACTATCTATATTAATTTCATAATAAGCTTGGTACAGAAGATTTTCTCCTTTTGAAGATGTTGCAGCTGAGTCTAAATCAAAATGGTGATCTGGCAAGTCCTGCTCTACTTTAAAAGATACCGCATCTTTAATTTTCTCACATGATTGTGTAAAAAGTGCTCCCATCACAAAAAGTGCTAAGGCGCTAAAAAGTTTAATATTTTTTTTCATGGTTCAATATTTTAAATGTTTGCTATTCAAATTTAGTGATATTATCAAATGCAAATATAAGGTATTATTATTAAATATAGAATACGTACTATACCTGTTTTTAACAATTCGTTCTTAAGAACATAGACCCCTTTAGTTATTAAGCTCTAAAATGCTTCATTAAACCCAATAAATATCTTACTTCCAGAAGGCCCATAACTTAAATCAAAGCGTAGTACAGAGCTCGTTTTCTCATCTATTAATAGTCTCAATCCAGCACCATAACCATAATGAAAGCTATTAAAAGCAAAATCAGAAACCCTAGGGGCTACTTGGCCTAAACCAACATAGGTTGCGCCATACAAAATCCAATAAATAGGGAATCGCAGTTCAAACTGAGCCATTATCATATTCTTATCTCTATATCTAGCTTCATATATTCCTCGCATTCGGTATGCTCCTCCAACAACTGGCATCGACTGCATTGGCACATTTCCTGAGCTTAGTGTTGTATATAATTGTGAGGCAATAGTTATCTGTTTAATTGGAGTAATATAATACCTATAATCTAATGTAAATTGGTTATAATTAAACTCACTCCCCATACTTTCATCATAGAAATCATAAGACATATTAAAGTAAGATCCTTTTTTTGCTCTAATTCTATTATCCCTAGCCTCTCTAGATACAATTATACCTACACCTGATTGCAAACCACTATTAGTTTGAAGTACTGAATCATTTATATTCTCATCTAGAGAAGCAATATTTAAATAATCGTTATATGTATATTTTGCTCCAATATATATATTCTCAAATATATTATAACTAACTGATGGTGCAAATAATATATTCTTAAAGTCTACAAGATATGCTGAATCAAAATCATTGTTATTACCAATACCAAAAAAATAGGAAGGATAATCCATAAACATAAACTCAAACTTAGAGTTTATCTTATTATCATTATTCATAAGATCGGTAATAAGATAGTATTTATACTGATTTTCTTGAGTAAAATACACATAAGCTAATATGCTCGAGGGTTGGATTAACGAATCCGAAAGAGTATTGCCCTTAAACTTAAATGCATTGTATTTTGTAACACCTATTATCATACCCGTTTCGGTTGCATAACCTGCAAAAGGTAATGGAGAATACTTAAATGCTTTCTCTATAAAAATTTGTGTTTTATCAGCTGTAGACACATCACTACTCGATACTGTATCTGACTGAGCTATAATAGTTGTAATACTAAAAAATACGAAAATAAAAGTAAAAAGTAGTCTCATTAATTATCAAGTTATATTAAAGTACAAATATATATATTTATTAATTAGTCTATAGCGTCCATTTAATAATGATAGAATGTTATAGTAATTATCTTTTCTACACCTCGCAGTTATTGAAATTATTGGTTTGAGAATATTCAAACTTAGGATATTCAAACACTTCAGAACGTTTTTCTGTAATAGCATTAGAATATGCATATATGCCATTATAGTCCTTAATATCTTCGCCCATAGTTTTTATTTGGCGAAGATAGCATGAAACACTTTTTGCCTCTACAATAATCACTCTCTCTGAATGATGTACTACAGGGCTATGATTACGAAATTTATCATGCTCAAAACTCAAAACCCTTCTTCCATCTATCGTAATACCAACTTGCTCAAAGCTCAGACTTTTTCCCAATGCAGGAAGATTAATAAGACTTCTATCTGTTGCCACAAATGGGATATTCTCTTCTTCTTCAATTTCCTTAAAAAGAATATGGTTCCTTTTAGGGTCATTATGAAACTCAACGCTTCTATCAATCTTTGGTTTTCCAAAGCT
>QMPB01000336.1 GCA_003648395.1 Bacteroidota bacterium | reverse complement strand
TTGATGCCTATATAGATGCACACTACTTGGTAACTCCGTAAAATACATATGCAATCGAGGCAAATCAATATAATCCATTATCACAATAGTTTCATCAGCTTTACCATAGAATGGTTGTGAAACAACAATACTTTCCTTTGAGTGCAAATTATTATCAAATAGCTTATAGACTGCAACATTCTGAGCCAACATAAGTGCCATTTTCTTCTCAGAAGTATTTAATCTAAAATCTTTATTTAACCAGTAATTTGATTTAAAATCATAATCCTTATCAATAAGAATAATGGCATTCTTATCAATCGTATCTGTTGAAATATATACCTCATGTTCTCCATAAATAAATGGAAGGCTAAGATAAAACTTACCCAATGTATCACTCATAGTTGTAAAGACATCCTTTGTCCCAACTATGCTTACAAATATACGTTTCCGCATAATACCAATACTTGTATCTCTCTGAACAACAGTCCCACTAAGGCTAAATCCTTTACTTTCGGGATAAGCCAAATCATCAACAATAATATGCTTATCATTAATTAACTCTGCATTTAAAACATTCTGTCTAAATGTAGACTTTGGCACTATCGATATTGATAATGACTGGCTAATAATGTTTGCTGTATCTATTTCGATATTAATATTAGCTTTTGTGCGTTTACTTAATGATTTATTAAGACCATTAATATCAATCCCGTCATTATTCTCGACAGAATCTATATTCAACTTCAAAATAGAATTATCAGTAAAACCCAATAAAGCTTTATCCTTAACATTAACTACTTTAATGGTTGAAAAACCATAATTAGCTGGATTAGTTCGCATTTCTCTAGTATATGCCCTAATAATATAATATCCACTTTTAAGAGAACTAGGAATTCTAATCTGGCTTTCTCCTTGCCCATTTTTCAGCATCAATTTTATGGATGACTGAATTAGCCCGTCCTGACCTACCATATCGCAATAAATAAAACTTCTAGTAAGTTTCTCTGGATAAAATAGCTCTGGAATAATAACTTTAAGCTCCACAGTTTCACCTACCACATAAAAACTCCTATCTGTTGATATTGATATTGAATAACTAATATCTACTTTCTGAGCGGATACAATATTCGTATTAATCAATAGCAGTATAAGCAAACCTATACTATTTAATACTTTTCTATATTTATTATTCATTAATCTAATCATTATTTCTATGGCCAATAACTTGGTTTAGTTAATACTCCTCCCATCTTTGTACAATCAACACAGGCTTTATCCATAAGTTTATTTGTAGGGGCTCCACTTTCAGAATAAATATATGCAGGATATTCAGCCCAAGAAATTTCTCTATAACCAAATCGTAATACCCGCATTGTACATGAATTATCAACAATTTCAAATGGAGAAGGAGAAACAAATATTCTTTTATCTTTTATTGATGATGTCCCAAAATATCCTAAAACATCTTTTCCCCCATCAACAAGATTTTTTAAATTACCCTTTACAGCTATTGGTTGACTATTATACATACCTCCTGTCTGCTTTAAATTTATTCTCATCTGATTCCAATATTCATAAGCATCTTTACTAAGTGACATCTGTTCTATAAGTAGGCTGTATGTATGTTGTAAGCGTTGTGTTCTATTTGAAGTATAATTCAATTTATATCTTGAATACTTATTGGTTGAAAGACTTTCTGTAGACAATGGAAATACATCTTTAATATCTGTTGTTACCCAACAATACATCTTCGAATAGTCAGGGGGTACTTCTCTATGCAATACTCCATTCCACCAATACTCTAGAGGATATGGCGAATGATGTTCAAATGTTTCAATAAGGTGATATAGATAATACCTGCTATCAGTTTCACTTGCATCTAAATCAATATAAAACTGATAACCATAATAATCTATTAGATTATTTGCACTCTCACTATACTCTACCTCATAATACACCTTATCCACGTCTGGGCATGAAGAGAAGCTTTCATAAGAAGATTCTAATAAATCACCTTCTGGGGTTTTAACTTGAACTTTATATGACTTTGATTTATCTATAAAACTATTCATTATATAAGATTGGTAACTACCTAGCTGATATTCATGATAAAATATTTCAAAATTATCGCTTCTTATAACTTTTATTTGACAGCCCGAAATTGGGATATATTTAGTGCTATTCAAATCTGATGTTCTAGAAACACTAATCGACTGAAAACCGTCTCTATCTAATAATATTCCAGACACAACATACTTATCGGCATCAAGAGTTTCTATATCTGGTTCAATCTGTTTTACACACGACTGCCAAACAATAGATAATAATATTGCTATAATTATTCTATTAATATTAATATGTTTTATATTTTTCTTCATAATAATTAATTAGCATCAAAATTACCAAGTTTAAATATCCAAGTTGCAGTTACAACAGGAATTGCAATAACAGAGTACTGATGCGCTGTAACTTTCCCGTAACGAGCAAGAAAATATACTGAATATGGATTATCTCTTCCTGTCAAATTATAAATACTCAACACAAAAGAGCTATGAATAAACTTATTTCTCTTCAAATTACCTTCAACTGTTAATGAGGCATCCATTCTAAAATAATAAGGTATTCTATATGCATTACGATCCGAATAATCCAAGAAAGCAATACTATTAATAAAATATTTTGAAATTGGAAATGTTATTGGTCTTCCTGTTTGATAATTCAGAGTAGTTGAAAAATTCACTCTTTTACTTAATTTAATGTTAAGAAACACATTCAATGAGTGTGGAATATCGTAAGATGAAGGATATGGCAAGCCATTATTAACATTTTCCCACTTTTCATCGCCAAAAATATGAACTATAGATTTAGAATATGTATATGCTATCCATCCAGTAAATTTATATTCTCCTTTTCTACGCAACATCGTTTCTATTCCATAAGAATATTGGTCTCCCTGAAGAACAGCTAATTCTACTTTGTTACTACTCAGAAACTCTGCTCCATCTCTAAACTCTGTATAATCTTTCGTTGATTTATAGAATCCTTCAACTGATAATTCAAAACCATAACGAGTAAAATCTCTAAAATATCCCAAAGAATACTGATTACTTTTGGATGGATTCAAATAATAATCAGCTAATTTCCATTGACTACTAGGCGAAACTGTTGCTGTGGTATTTAGCATAAATAAGCTTTGATGCATTTGCGTAAAGGAAGCTTTTATATTTGATTTTTTGGATGCAATAATATTTGCAGCAAACCTAAACTCAGGAAAATGATGAGTACTAATAATCTCATTATTTCCATAACTAATAGTATCAGAAATACCTAAAATATCTTGTGGCTTATCATTCACATACTTATATACAGTTTTAGGCCCCAAAGCATTATACATAGAATATCTAAATCCTAAGTTCAACTCTAACCACTGATAAGGACTAATAACATCATTGACAAACAAAGAGTTTTCTATTCCTTTCTCTTTTTTCAAATCAACTAATTTCAAAATAGATTCGCTACCTAAAGGTTTTACTTCCCCCCTATTTAAACCATAATATACTGAATGAAAGCCTGCTTCAATCTGATGATTACTATTAATGGTATAGTTAAACTCTGCCTTAAACTCATTCTGAACTATATTATAATCATGTTCGTACGACTTAGTTGGCTCAACAAAATCCTTGGTACCAAATTTATATTGAGAACCTACGACAGTATATGTTGCTCTCAGCTTTTCAGAGTAATTTTGTCCTACTTTGAATGAAAGTCCATCATTTGAATACCTATATTCATTCACATCAGAAAATGCAAAAAGGTCGTTGCTATGATAACCAAAAACAGAAATATGAGTTTTTGGTAAATCGTAGTACACTCCAAACGAAAAATCAGAGAACTCAACACTACTACTATTAATATTCTTATCATCAACTTTATGCAGAATCCAATCAGAATATGATTTTCTACCACTAACAATAAACGATAATGTATCAGGTATTATAGGCACTGAAGCCACCATATTTGCAGCCATTGGACTAACACCACCATGAAGACTGAATTCTCTTCTATTTCCTTTTCTTGTTTTAATATCAAATACTGACGAAAGCTTACCTCCATAATTTGAAGGAATATATCCTTTATAAATAGTAAAGTCTCGTATTAAATCAGCGTTGAAAGCAGGAAAGAAACCTAACATATGCGAAGTATTAAAAATAGGTATAGAATTCAAATAAAACGCATTCTGGTCTGAACTACCTCCTCTTACATTCAATCCTGACGTTCCTTCTCCAACACTTACAATACCAGGCAGCATAGTCGATGCTTTTATTATGTCAGGTTCACCAACCATTACCGGAATAGTCTTTAATGTTTTTCCAGACACTTTTTCAATACCAGGGTCACGGTTTAACATACTCATTTGCCTATCGCCATATATATCAATACTTGACAGCTCAAAACTTTCTTTATACAAACCAACATCAAAACTGCCAGCACTATAAACAATAAGCCTATATTTTTGAGTCTTCATGCTCATAAACATTACACTAACAGTATATTTACCAGGCTTTACAGCCACAGTTGCTATTCCTAATTTATCTGCTACGGCTCCTTTTTTCAAACTCTCCAAATATATGGTTGCCCCTGGAATAACTGCACCCGTTTCTGCATCAATTACCTTTGCTTTTATTGTTACTTCTGAATTAATATTTGCAGCACCTTTTTTTCCAACAATAATCTTTTTTAGAACACCTGCTTTTGTAGTTTTATAATATTCCTCTTTAATATTAACAGTATCATTTTTAACAATTGGTATTTCAAAACTATATGTTACCACTTTTGTTGGAATACTTTTATCCTTAGTAATGATAATATTGCTATTCCAAAATACAACTTGATATAAATTAGTATCTACAGCCTTTTTCACCGCTTGTAAGGCTGTAATATTGTTAATATGCATATTTACATTTCTACCTCCTAAGTATTTGCTCTTATAGTAAATCTTATATCCACTTTGCTTAGTAATAGATTTACAAAACTCATTAAAGCCTGTATTTACAAAATCTGCATTAACTATTTTATTCTGAGCTAATAGTGACTGACTTAACCCAATAACAAATACAATTAATAATATATTTCGTAGATTATTCAATGGCTTTGTCTTTAATATAAACAAGTATATCTAAATACTGTTCATCATTCATTTTATTTAGTTTATATTTCTTAGATTTCATATAATGCTTAACATTATTTGCAATCTTTGGATTCAATTTTTTAATAAACTTAGAGTTCTTCTTAACCTTATGATAGTTACCATTTTCATAATAGAATATATCTTTATCCAATTTATTGAAATGGTATTCTATATCATTTAACTTTGATTGCAATGTAAGAATCTTGCTATAATAGAAATAAAGCTTAATTCCTTTATAATAAATGCATTGATAAATATCTCCCAATTGAGAAATATTAGTATCAATTACAAATTTCTTATTTTCAAAATAAAAAGAATCAACATCAACCATTGAAAGAGATATTAATCTTGCAGCACCTTCATTAGTGGTAAATTCCAATAAAACTTGTTGATTCAGCACATCATAATTAAGCAATAAACCATCAAACTCAACTCCTTTCTTCCAAACTATACCTAGGCTACTTTCCTTCTTAGACAAAAACTGGTTACCATATACTGATTTTGGGAGAAAATAATTATAGTATTTACCATTATATATTCTATTATCTAGCTCAATA
>QMPB01000335.1 GCA_003648395.1 Bacteroidota bacterium | reverse complement strand
TTGGTGAAAATATTGGTGCTAATATAATTGGCACAATGGGTACTACCTCCCTTTCTTTTGAAGATCAAACGATAAGTGGAGATGCATTCTCGGTGCAGCAAGTTAATATCGCCGATAACTCAACTAAAATCACCATCGAATACACAATTGGTAGTGATGTTGGGGTTATGGTGCTAGTTAAAAATAATTAATAATCTTAAAAATTAAATGAAAATGAAATATTTATACAAAACAAAAATAATATCCATTCTGTTTTTAAGCTTATTTTTTATGAGCCAGAATGCGATTGGGCAGTATTGCACTGCAGGATCAAGCACCACTACAGATGAATCTATTGCTTCTGTCAAAATAGGCAGTATAGATAATGCATCAGGTGTTGGTCTTAATGGCTACACTGATTTTACGAATTTATCAACACAACTGTCAAAAGGTGTGAATTACACATTAACAATAGGATATGCTGGTGTTTGGAGTAATTCATTATATGTTTGGATAGATTTTAATGATGATGGTGATTTTTATGATGCTGGTGAGCTTATTGTCAGTTCAACTGGTGGAAGTACTGTAACAGAATACTTTACTATTTCAATTCCAATAAATTCAAATGAGGGTAGTCATAGAATGAGAATTAGAAATGCTTATAGTACAAATACAAATTATAATTCCCCATGTGGTGTATCTAATTATGGAGAAGTTGAAGATTATACTGTAGATATTATTGGAAGTACTTTTCAAATTTATGATATAATACATGATGATTTTAATAACTATGCCACCGTAAATGATTCTATAGGAATAAAAATAATTAATTCATTTGCTTATACAATTACTAATTATGCACTTAATGTAGCAGTTAAACAGCCAAATGGTTATATATATAATTATTCAATAAATCCAAGTGATTCAATACTTGGAGGCACATATATAACGAAGTACATACATAATGTAGATTTTACACAAGGTGGGGACTATGAGATTACGGCTATTTTGAGTTCAACAATGCCCAATATTGATAATGATACATTAATAGAAACTATCGAACAAGCTCCATTTAGTTCACCTTATCAAGAATCTATACATACAGATTATTTATGGTGGAATGTTGGAAATGGATTTCATTATCAGAGCTCTAGAATCCGTCAAGTGTTTCAATCGCCCCAAATTGATAGTTTAATAACTCCAGCATTTAATATTACAACTGATGAACTTCTGTTCTTTTATAATGCCACGCAATCATATCTAGCTACAGATGATACTGTATTTGTTCAAGTAGCAATGCAAGGGGGCAACTATGTTAATGTTGACACTTTACATAATGGTTATTATGGTTATAATAATGTAAATAGTTTTATTCCAATCGATTTATCTTCATATGTTGGCAATAATATTAGAGTCCAGTTTAGAACAGAAATACATAGTAGTTCACACCCTCATTTTGATATTAGTTCGATTAGTATAGTTCCTTACTATTATGACTTCAGAGTAAGCGATATTGAATTTCCAAACATTAGTAATTGTGGATCTGGTCAGTACCCAATAAGAGTACAGATTAGAAATAATGGAAATGTGCCGCAATCAAATACTGATATAACAGTTAGAGTATATGGTGCAATTGATACTACATTCTCAACGACTTATGCCCCTGAATTATCAAAAGGAGAGTATCAATGGGTTGATGTGGGGACTATAAATGCACTTAATGCTGGTAATTATGAAGTTATTGCAACTGTTAATGCAATTCATGATGAAGATAGCACCAATGATGTTCATTCTGACAATATCTCAATTGTAAATCCAACACCATTAATTATTGATATTCAAGATAATTTTAATAATTATGCATGGGATAGTCATCGATTTAATATTAATGTCAACGAATTAACAACATATTTCAATTATAGAGGAGATTCTTCTGCAATTACTTCATTTAGAATTGGAGAAATTACAGATAGTGCAAAGTTATACTTCAACTATAAAATTTATAGTCAGAATGATTTAAATCAATCTGGCTATTTTATGGGAGGAGATGATATTGTTAATGTTTACATAGCAGAAGATGTATATGGAACTTATGATAAAGTAGCTACTTTTGATTCAAGTGATTATACATCTGCATATTACTATCAAAAATTCCCTGAGATTGATTTATCAAATTATATAGGTAAAGATATAGTTGTTAGGTTTGAAATGAAAAACGGCTTAGGAAATGACTCCACAAAAATGGTTCAACTATATATTGATAATTTATATATAGGCAGACCTGAAGTTGATATTGAAGTATCAAATATTTCTTCTTCAATAGATTCATGGTGTGGTGATGATGCAAACCAATTCCAAGTTTACGTTTCAAACCATAGTCGTTTCGATTCATATAATGTTCCATTCTACTTTGAATATACCCCTGAAAATGGAGCAGAGAGCAAACATTTAATGATGATTGACACTCTATTTGCTTATTCAAACCAATGGATAATGTTAGATACATTATATGATATGTCTGCACAAGGCAACTATAATGTTACTGCTTATACTGATGCTTTATTTGAAAATAACCCTTCAAACGACTCTCACAATGCAATATATACAGTAAATGATAAGAAAACCTTACCATACCTTGAGTATTTCTCAGGTAATAATTTTAGTAATGAATGGTCAAATATTAATTTTAATACAAACGGAAGTAATTTATATTCTAATAACATATATTATAATAATTCAGCATCGCTTATATCACCAAAGTTTGGAGATATTACAGCGGGCTCATACCTTACTTTTAAATATGCAGTAGATGCTGGAATTGCTGGGACTTATTTAAGAGATGGAGATACAATTAAAGTATATCTTTCTAATGATTGCGGCGATAATTGGACTGAAGTATATAATATTAATCACGATGATGTTGCATATTCTTTTACTTGGCAGTACATAACAAATATTGACCTTACAGCATATCAAGGTCAGGATTTGCGTGTAAAAATAGAATTTATAAAACAAAATGTAACAGGATACAACGTCATCTATATAGATGATTTCCAAGTTGTAACAACAGGTGATGCAGGTGTTCAAACAGTAGCATTTCCTCAACACCAAAATAATATTTCAGTTTGTGGTACTACAAATGATAGTGCTATGATAATAGTTAAAAATTATGGTAGTGGTACAATTGATAATGTTCCTGTAAAATTGAATATTATATTTGGTACAGACACTACTTTTATTGATGCTCAAACTGGAGTTATGCAAGGAGGCGGAGTTGATACACTTATAATGAGTGGTTTTAATACAGAGCAATCAGGTAATTATAGTGTATTTGCATATACATATCTAACTGATGATATTAACCCTAATAATGACAATAGTTTTGGCACTGTAACTCTTCAAACACAGGCTTTACATACAATGCCATATTATTTCGATGGAAGTTATATGCCATCAGATTGGCAGTATTTTATTAGTGAGGCAAATAGTGCTTCATGGACTAGCTCAGGTAACAAATTAAAAACACCTAAGCTAGATAATGGAGATACAGCTTATGTTACAACACAAAAAGTTGGTATAATACAAGCAAATGACGAATTAGAAATACAATTTAGTGTTGGAAATTTTGACCAAGCTGGCAACTATTTGAATGGACTATTTAGGACAAATGATAAATTAATGATTCAAATATCTGATGATTGTGGAGCTACATATTCAACTGTTGCCACTTTTACCTCAACAAATTACATTCCATCTCAAAATGGTGATACTACATTTATCTATGCGCTTGACAACTATATTGGATCTCAAATTTCAGTAAGAATATGGACTGAAAAGCTTAGTACTATTGGTAAACTTGATGTATGGTTTAATAATATTAACCTTAGACCAGCACCAATGGCAAGTATAGCAATCAATTCTGTGTATTTTGAAGATGAGATATGTGGTAATATGAATGAACCTATAATTGCAATAATATCAAATCCATCGCTTGTTGATATTACTAACTACAATATTGTAACTTATATTAAAAGTAATAATAGTGGTACTTATATCGATACATTAGAATATATATATAATGGGCTATTAGAGGCAGGAAGCACTGACACAATTATTATTGGAACTTTTGATTCTCAATTAGCTGATCGTTATTATACTGAAACAGAAATATTCATGAGTAGTGAATCATTTGACACAGATAATTCTAACTTTAGAATTTGGGAAACAGAAGATTATAATTACTTTACTTACTTTAGCGGAAATGCTGATGGTTGGAAGTTTAACGGAGCAAGATACAGCAATAGCGCTATTTACTCAAATGAAGTAAAAGTAAATAGAAACACTTTAGCTTTTAGTCCTAAAATTGAATCTATTGCACCAAATAGCTTACTTGAATTCACATATAATCTTAGTTCAGGCACTTTTGCTTTGGGAGATTCTATAAATGTATTGGTTTCAACTGATTGTGGAAGCACATATAGTTTAATAGGGTCGGTAACAAATTCAAATAATCAAAGTTCTATCCCAGGTAGTTCAGCAGAAATGTCTTTGGCAGCTTTTAGCGGTCAGGATATTCAGGTTGCAATTGAATTTGTAAATATAAATGATGGATCTTATTATGTATATGTAGACAACTTTAGTATTGTAACTACTGATGTAGAAGTACTTGGAATAGTAACTGAAACTGATAAATTTGTTTTAGCTAACTATAATCCTAACAATTCTATATATAATTACGCAGAGCGATATATTACTTGTGGCGATGCAACTGATAATCTTTTAGTTGTAGTTAAAAACACAGGTAGTACAACTGTTGATACAATCAATGTTTCTATTGCATATACTGGAAAAGCTACTGGTACTCTAACAGGAACTTATTATGGCTCTATATTACCAGGAGCAAAAGCAGCGGTAAACATTAACGGAACTATCGATACTGAGACCCCTGGTCTAGTAAATATGACTGCAACTATTACTGTTGACAATGATGCTGTAGCTTCTAATAATACTATTGGCTATAGTGTAACAACTCAACAAGAGTATCCATTACCTTATACTGCTTTTGTTGGAAGTCATTTTAACGAAACCTACTATTGGAAATATGATGAAAATGGAAATATGAGTAAATCAGGATCCTCACTATATGCAAATGGACTGAATCAAGGTGATACAGCTTATAGTATTTCTCCAAAAATTGAGATTACAAATAGTAATAGCTTTTTATTCTTTGGTTATAATGTAAGTAATAGTATCGGAGAAGGTCATATTACTAATAATGAATATGCAGAAGTATTAGTTTCTTCTGATTGTGGAACTAATTGGACTACTGTATGGTATATGGATGTTACTACTACTGAGTTTGGAGCATCTTCTATGATTACTGCTGATTTGAGCTCGTATAATGGTCAGAATGTACTGTTTAAGTTTAGAGGGATAAAAGGCAATTCTAATGGATTGTTTAGTATTCAATATAATAATATACAAGTATTAGGTGGCAATCCTGCTGATATAACAGTAAATTACAATGGGCAAAATCATGCTAGTGGATCTGTGTTTGAAGAAGGTAATAGTGTTTCAATAAGTGGAAATGCTACTACTTCATTAGGCTTAACATACGAATGGACATTAGAGAATACTGATACATCTTACTCAATAGGCAGTGGATATAATTTCAACTATTTGCTGACTTTAGCTGATACGGGAAATATTATTCTTGAAGTAATTAGTCCTACATATAATAATATAATAACGACTGATACCTTTGCAATTAATGTATGCGAA
>QMPB01000334.1 GCA_003648395.1 Bacteroidota bacterium | reverse complement strand
AGTTTAAAGGGGTTAGAGATACTAAGTTCTTCTTATTTAGACTAACTAATATTTTTGCTTAAGTATTGATGGGTATCCACAGGTTTTGTACTTGACCCAATAGTTGGGCGGCACGAAACAAAAGCGGACAATGGGATACAAAAAAACGACCTAAAATTCTCAGAACACCTGAAATCTTAAATCGTTTTTATTCTATAAGCTATTTTTAACTAATCCTTATCCAGCTTGCATATTCTCAGCACCTGGAAGCATTCCTGCTAATTTAGTTGGCTCATGAATTAGAATTGGAATATGCTGTGGGCAGATCCAATAGTTTTTTTCTTGGAAACTTAGTTGTACCAAAGGAACTTCCATATCTCCTCTTTTGCAGAAGATGCACTCTTTTTCGTTGTGATTATCCATTATCTATATTGTTTTCGTTTATTAATATATGGCAAAAATATGAATTTTTTAAATACTACCTACAGATATTATTTATGATTTTTCATGATAGTTATTAGGTGTTATGAGTGACTAAAGTTATGAGTTGTAAGTTTTATTTATGAAGTTAAGAGTTATCTTATAACTTTAGCCACTTTAGTTCACTTACAACTTTAGTCACTTTATTTAAAAAACCTATCCATTATTTTCATAATTTTGAATTATTAAATATAAACTACATAATGAAGAACAATCATAAGAAAGTTGATTTCCTTGTAATAGGTTCAGGAATAGCAGGTTTAACCTACGCACTTAAAGTTGCAAAAGAAGGTACTGTTCTAATTGTTTCTAAAGCAAAAGCTGATGAAACTTCCACCAAATACGCACAAGGAGGTATTGCTGGAGTGTGGAATTCACCTGATTCTTTTAATAAACACATCAACGATACTTTGATAGCAGGAGCTGGACTTTGCGATGAAGAAATTGTTAAAATGGTTGTAAGTGAAGGAACAGAAAGAATAAAAGAGCTTATTCATTGGGGAACTTCTTTCGATAAAGAAAAAGACGGATCCTATGCTCTTGGTAGAGAAGGAGGTCATTCAGAAAATAGAATATTTCATAAAAAAGATTCTACGGGAAAAGAGATAGAAAGAGCTCTCCTCAAGAAAGCTAAAAATCATAAGAATATAGAACTCATAGAAGAGCATTTTGTTATTGATTTGATAACTCAGCACCATCTTGGGGAAAAAGTTCTGCGAAAAAGAGAAGATATTAAGTGCTTTGGAGCATATATTCTGAATTCTAAATCTAATGAAATATTTACAGTACTTTCCAAAGTAACTATGATAGCTTCTGGAGGTTCAGGAAATGCTTATCGAACAACAACAAATCCTATAGTAGCAACAGGTGATGGTGTTGCAATGGCTTATAGAGCAAAGGCCATTGTTGAGAATATGGAGTTTATTCAGTTTCACCCCACAAGTCTGTACAACCCTGGCGAAAAACCATCTTTTCTTATTACTGAAGCATTACGTGGGTTTGGTGCAATTCTTAGAAATCATAAGGGAGAAGCTTTTATGGAGAAATATGATGATCGTAAAGACCTTGCTCCTCGCGACATTGTTGCTCGTGCCATCGATAATGAAATGAAACGTAGAGGAAAAAGTCATCTTTTTCTTGATTGTACTCATCTAAATCCCAATGAATTAATTCAGGAATTCCCAGGGATATATGCTAAATGCTTAAGTATAGGAATCGATATTCGTAAAGAGATGATTCCAATAGTTCCTGCTGCCCATTATATGTGTGGTGGAATAAAAGTTAATAAAAACGGCTGCTCTTCAATACATAACCTTTTTGCATCTGGCGAATGCTCTTCAACTGGACTTCATGGCGCTAATAGACTAGCATCTAACTCTTTACTAGAAGCAGTTGTATTCTCTCATAAAGCATCAATTAGATCCATTGAGTTAGTAAAAAATATAGAATGGGAGAATAAAGTTCCTGATTGGGATGATGAAGGATTGGTTTATAACGAACAACTAATCCTTATCACACAAACACAGAGAGAATTACAAAACATAATGAACTCTTATGTTAGTATTGTACGTTCTAATTTACGTCTTGAAAGAGCAATGAATAGATTGAATCTAATTTATAACGAAACAGAAGACCTTTACAAAAAGTCAAAATTAAATAAAGAACTTTGCGAATTAAGAAATACCATTAATGTGGCTTATTTAATTGTCAAAATGGCTCAAGCTCGTAAGGAAAGTATTGGCTTGCATTACTCTATTGATTATCGTTGAGAGGAGAAAGGATAAGGATAAGGAAAAATGAATTTCTCTATATATCATCAAGTAATTTATCCAAATTTAAATATTCCGCTTCTACCCCATTATCACTAAGAATCCATTTTTTAGTTGACCTAATATACTTGAGTTTCAGTGGGTTATTTGGGTTATTCTCCACTATATAACCAACTCGATGCAAGGCTCTTTTAGTCCAAATTTCTTCATTCGTTTCAAGTGTTGACTTAAAATAAATACTTTTAGTAGTTTCTGTTTTTATCTTAAAGCCTCCTGATAAATGATCGAAATCCAAGGATAATTTGGCAAAAATTTTCTGTAAAATTCCACTAATAACTAAATCTTCTGGAGCTCCTTCTTCTATTTCCCCATTAGACATAAGCCACAATCTATCCGCCATTTGCAATGCCAAATCCAGCTCATGTGTTGCCATCAGAATCGCTTTATTTTCTTCTTTGGCTAGTTTCTGTAGAAGCTTTGTTATTTCAACCCTATTTATTAAATCAAGATGTGCTGTTGGCTCATCGAGAATAATAATATCTGACTTTTGAGCTAATGCTTTTGCAATCATCATTCTCTGATGCTCTCCATCACTCAATGAGTGTAATAATCTATTAGAAAGCTCAGAAACACCAACAGATTCTATTGAATTTTGTATTATATCATGGTCATTATCAGATAGTTTTCCTAGCCAGTTTGTATAAGGATATCGTCCTGCACTTACCATATCATAAACTGTGAAATTGGGTGCATAAACAGGACTTGTAAGTACTACAGCAATACTTTTTGCGCTTTTCTGGCTTAATTCTTTACCCATAATACTAATACTGCCACTTAATGGGCTTTGCAAATTACATAAGGTACGAATTAAAGTAGATTTACCAGAGCCATTTTCTCCTAGCAAAGCTACCAACTGACCAGACTTTAAAACAGTATTCAAATTACTAGCAATAATCTTTATTGCGTCCTCAGTATTGTAACCAATACTAAGATTACTCAAAGCCAAAACATCAATATTTTTATGTAAATTAGTATCTTGCATTGATTCTTTTATTTTGTAGAATAATCCATATTACAACAGGAGCACCAAAAATAGCAGTTACTGAATTAATTGGCAATACAGTTGCATAGCCCGGCATTTGAGAAATAATATCGCAAACAAGCATTAATATAGAACCCATAAGCACCACTGCTAGCAAAAGCGTTTTATGGTCAGAAGTATTAAAAAAATTACGCGCTAGATGAGGAATTGCAACACCTATAAACACTATTGGTCCTGCAAATGCAGTTATAGAACCAGCTAGCACACTTGATATTAATATTACAAATATTCTAATGTTTTTAACAGAAACGCCCAAAGAGCGAGCATAATCTTCATTAATTAGCATTGCATTCATTGGTTTAACAATAAATACACTCAGAATTAAAGACGTTATTACCAAAACTGATAATATTGTCACCTCCAACCAAGAGAAACCACCAAGACTTCCAAATGTCCAAACAATAAAACGTTGAAGCAAATCTGCTGAGCTGAAATACTGCATAACACTTACTAATGCAGCAGTAATACTACCAAACATTAGCCCCACTACCAAAAGAGAAAGAGTATCATTTACTCTTAAAGATACAGCTAAGACTGCCATCAAAACCATTAGAGAACCCAATATTGAGAACAAACTTAGTCCACCTGCCAACATCCACGAAGAAACAAAAATGGATGCTCCTCCTGCCATTACATAAATCGCTACGCCAAGACTTGCTCCGCTACTAATGCCTAGCACAAATGGTCCAGCAAGAGGATTTCTAAAAAGCGACTGCAATAATAAACCAGAAACTGGCAAACCAATCCCAACCAATATAGCGGCAATGGTTTTTGTTAACCTCAACTCCCAAATAATAAATGAATTGACACTATCGTCTTGACCATGTATTAATACTCTTACTATTTCATCAAAGGAAATATATGTACTTCCTACCATCAAATCACCAACAATAGCAATCAACAGTATTATAAATAATACTATAAATTTTATATATATGTTCTTGGGATCTTTCATTGGTATTATTTCAATTTTTGATAATAAAACATCTCCGTTTTATACTCATTAGGATGAAACACATTAATTAAATCAGAAAGTAATTCATCAGGTCTCCCCACTCCTCTTTCCCAATAATTATTGGCTCCATCATCTCGTAATTGCTTTTTATAATGGTAGATTTCCTTATTCTTAAAAGCTTTAAAAATACTAAATCTTGAATCTTGAGCAATTAGCTTATCAAAAGTCCTATACGGACATTCTATCCAAACGTCAGCATAAACTTGGTTCTTAATAACTACTTCCAAACTAAGTGGTAGACTTGCATTTCCTTTTTCTGTTCTCCATTTATAATCAACAGCTGCATCATTCAGCAGTTGAACTTTATAACTATCTCCAGCTGGCATATACCACACATCTTTAAATGGAGCACCCAATAAAGCTGTTTTTTGTTCATCAATCATTGCTGCTGTATCTTTCAAAGACAAATATCTTTTTTCAATATCACTAAAAATACTATCAGCCATTTCTTCTTTTTGTACAAATAGCGCAATTAGCTTTATCCACTCTGCTCTTCCCAAGGGATTTGTTTCTTTCCAATCGGAGAAAAGCAATGTAGGAATACCCGCTTTCAGAACTCGATTATCAATCTCAAAATTATCGCTATAATCCGATTGAATAAATAAATCTGGATTAGTTCTTAATAATTTTTCATAATCAAGTTGTTGCATTTCTCCCAGTTCCACAATCTCACCCGAATCAATTCTATCTCTAACCACACTATTATATATGTACTGTTTTTTAGAAACAGCCTTTATTCTATCTAAACACCTTAGCTCATCAGCATAACCAATTGACGAAGCTACCAAAGTTGTAATATTATGCACAGGAACTGCCACATAAAAATCTGCTTTAGTCCATAAGGTATCAACCTTTGATTTTCTAGAGTATAATAGATATATTAAATCTCTAGTATTGCCTTTAATTTTTACAAGTTTATAATCATTAAAATTCTCTACTTCTATATTATCAATATATTTGAAATTAGTTTGAAATGACGAAAGCTCTTCATTTGATTGAAATACTTCTTCTTTGATATAATTAGTTTTAATATTCTCTTTGCAAGAATTAAGGACTATTATTAACAATAACTGAAATACTATATTTCTATTAATCAAACTCATTCTATATTAAGATATCACTAAAACAAACCACCATTAAGCATTACTAGTGTACAATTTTCCACAACTTCAATTCCTTTTTCTTTTAGCATCTTTGATAATTCAATATTTTCTGTACCTGGGTTGAATATTACCCGTTGAGAGTTTAATGCTAATATTCTATCGTAATATGCAACCTGATGTTGAGACCCAACATACATCGTAATAGTATTAAATTTCTCTGACTCAGGCCATTCTGTTTTTATTTCAATATCATTTATCATTCCTTTACGCAAACCAAATGCATACACAGGATGCTCATAATCAGTAAGTAATT
>QMPB01000333.1 GCA_003648395.1 Bacteroidota bacterium | reverse complement strand
CTATCGTGAGTTGTTACAAGTAAGCACCCTTGATATTTCATTAGGAAATCTTCCAACACATTAAGAGTATCAATATCCAGATCGTTGGAAGGCTCATCAAGAATAAGAAAGTTAGGATTTAATACAAAAGTAAGAAGCAATTGTAACCTTCGTCTTTCACCTCCACTAAGATTACTATAATAATTATGCTGAGTATTATGGTCAAAATTGAAGTAATGCAGAAACTGAGATGCAGAAAGAGTTGAAGAAGTTCCAAAAGGAATTTCATCGGCAATATCTTTTACAATATCAATTAATCTTTGGTCATCCTTAATTTTCAAACCATCTTGCGAGAAATAACCAAAAATCATAGTTTGCCCCTTAACAATACTTCCACGGTCGGGTTTAAGCTCTCCCATTATAAGTTTAAAGAAAGTTGACTTACCACTTCCATTGGCCCCAACTACTCCAATGCGTTCGCCTCTTTTGAATGTATATGAGAAATCTTTTATGACACTCAAATCATCAAATGACTTATCTATATGATTTACTTCCAGTATTTTATTCCCGATACGAGAAAGTTTAACCTTAAATTCTGGGGCATCTTTCTCTATATGCTTTTTTGCTCTTTTCTCTATATCGTAAAAGGCATCAATTCTAGCCTTTGACTTAGTAGTTCTCGCTTTTGGCATCCTGCGCATCCACTCAACCTCTTTACGATAAGTATTCGCAGCTTTCTCCTGCTCCTTTACTTGATTTGCTAATCTTTGAGCCTTTTTCTCAACAAAATATTCATATTTACCTCTATAATGAAATATCTCATTTTGGTCTAACTCAATTATTTCTTCACATACATTATCCAAGAAATATCTATCGTGAGTAACAACAAACAAAGTCATTTTCTGCTGAGAAAGGAAAGCTTCCAACCATTCTATCATATCAATATCAAGATGATTAGTAGGCTCATCCATCAAGAGTAAATCCACTTCATCAATTAAGCTTTTAGCCAAAGCAAGCTTTCTACGCTGACCTCCTGACAAACTCTTTACTTTTTGCTCTAAATCTGTAATCTTAAGTCTAGAAAGAACCTCCTTAATTCTATTTTCATAATCCCAAGCATTCTTCAAGTCCATTTCAATCATTGCTTTTTGCAATGTGTCATTAGATTCTTCAGAATTAACACGACTAAGCATATGCAAAGCTTCTTCGTAATTTTTTATGGCCTCAAAAAAAACATTTTTACTATCAACAACAGTCTCAATAACGGTCATTTCTGTATCAAAATTAGAATTCTGAGCCAAATATGCAACTTTGATACCCTTACGAATAGTTACACTACCCTCATCAGGAATATCATTGCCCATTATTATATTTAATAAGCTTGTCTTTCCAGTACCATTCTTGGCAATAAAAGCTATTTTCTGACCTTGGTTTATGCCAAAGCTAATTCCAGAGAAAAGCTGTTTCTCACCATACGATTTTGAAAGATTTTCTACTTGTAGGTAGTTCATAAGGGAAGTTTAAAGTTATGAGTTCGGAGTTAAAAGTTAAGAGTTGGAAGTACTTAAAGTTGGAAGTTCTAAATTAGGAGTTATTACTTTCAACTCATAACTTAGAACTTTTAACTTAGAACTCAGAACTATAATTTGCTCTCAACAATAGCCAAAATCTCTTTCTCAGTAAAAGCAGCTCTATTTTCAATATTAGCAGCTTCTCCAAGTAATTTCTCAGCTATTTCTCTGTTTTTAAGACCAGCAGCATTTATTTTAACATTCAAATAAGCACCTCTAACTCCTGCCATAGCTGCCAATGCTCCCACTCCTGCATCTGATACTGAATTTGGGTTTCCAATTTCAGCCATTTCTTTCATCACATCCATAGAGTCGAAACATAATTGCATAACTTTAAGTGGCACCTCTGTAGCATAAATGGTAGCATCTTGAATAGCCTGTGTTCTAGCTACTTTATCAGCATCAGATTTCTTAGACAAACCAAATGCATCCATTATTTTATTGAAAGCATTTGTATCTTCATCAACCATTTTCAATAACTGATCATGATAAGATTTTCCTTTATCAGCCCAATCGCTAAACTCTTCCCAACGTTCGTCCCAACCTCTTTTGTGTGAAGAAAGGTTTGCAACCATTGTTCCCAAGGCAGAACCCATAGCTCCCATATAAGCAGCAATACTTCCTCCTCCAGGAGCAGGTGATTCTGAAGCTGTCTCAATAACAAATTCTGATAGATTCATATCAACTAACTGCTTAGGTTTATCAGCTTCAAGAATGTATTCAATAATTTTTTTGTTTGGTTCAAAAGTATAAAGCTCATCAAGACCAAGTGATTTAACCGCAATTTTTATCAACTCTGCATCAGAAACCCCTATAGAACGCTGTTGCATTTTCAAATAAAACTTACCAGCATCAAGTATTGCTTGCAAAGGAACTACACCAACTAATTCAGAACCTGTAACTCTTAAGCCTCTTTTTCTAGCTTTGTCACTAACCTCTTCAAAAGCAACATGTATTGGTGTTTCAATAATGTTAGTCATATTCATTGAAATCTGAGCCACGCCATATTCCTCAATAAACCAACCTATTGCTTTAGTATGCTTTAAAGTACCAGGAATCATTACTGGCTTACCATTCTCATCTTTAATAATCTTACCATCAAGTGTACCGCCTTCTCTTTTTGAACGACCTCTTTCTCTCACATCAAAAGCTATTGCATTAGCTCTACGTGTAGAAGTTGTATTAAGGTTATAATTAATAGCAACCAAGAAATTACGCGCACTTACGGCAGTAGCACCGCTTCTAGCAGTTTTCTCATTCCATACATTAGAACCAAAATCAGGTTTCCATCTATCAGTTGGGATTCTTTCTGCAAGAGCCTCATATTCTCCAGAACGACATATTGCAAGATTTCTTCTTTCTTCAACTTTAGCAGCTTCCTCATAACAGAAAATAGGAATTTCAAGTTCATCTCCAATTCTCTTTGCTAGCTTATGAGCTAATTCAACTGTTTCTTCCATTGTAATATTCGCCACTGGCACTAATGGGCAAACATCGGTAGCCCCAAAACGTGGATGAGCTCCACTATGAGAACGCATATCAATTAATTCTTGAGCTTTTTTTACTGCTTGAAAAGCAGCCTCAAGAACCTCATCAGGAGTTCCAACCATTGTTACAACAGTACGATTTGTTGCTTGCCCTGGGTCAACATCAACCAATTTTACTCCATCAACTTTCTCAATCTCAGCTGTTATCTGGTTAATAATACTCATATCGCGACCTTCACTAAAATTAGGCACGCATTCTATTAATTTCTTCATATATAGTAATTTTTATAATTTACTTTCATTATTACAGCAAAGGCAAATATACAAGAAAAGAGATTGTTAATAATTCAATTAATTAAAAAATAATTTACAGTTTGATATATACTGATTTTTTATAAATTTACGCTTTGAAATAAACAGAACAATCAAAATTATATATTATATGAAGTTTATCTTATCAAGTCAAGAATTATTACGAAGTCTACAGTCTATTAGTGGCATTTTAGGAACTAATAGCACATTACCAATATTAGACAATTTCCTGTTTCACTTAGAAGGTGATAGCCTTAAAGTTACAGCCTCCGATGTTGAAACAACAATGAGTGTTGTAATTCCTCTTGTGAAAGCTGAGAACGAAGGAAGTATAGCAATTCCTGCTAAATTATTAATTGATACGTTAAAGACTTTTGGCAATATTCCAATTTCGTTTAATGTTGATCTTGAAACAAAACTTATTGAGCTTTCTACTGATGATGGTAAATTCAAAATGAGTGGTTTTGATGGTGCTGAATTTCCAAGTAGTCCTGAAATGGAGGCTACTTCTGAAATTAATATTAACGCTAAGATTCTAGAGCAAGCAATCAGTAAGACAATTTTTGCCACTGGAAATGATGAATTGCGCCCTGTAATGATGGGAGTTAATTTTGAATTTACTAATGAAGGGATGATACTTGTAGGAACAGATGCCCACAAATTAGTTAAATACACTCAGAGAAATGTAAAATCTGATAAAGAAGATAGCTTTGTTGTTCCTAAAAAACCTCTTATTCAACTTAAAAATATTTTAGGTAGAACATCAGAAGAAGTTATAGTGAAATATAATAAAGTGAATGCAGAATTTGTATTTGACAATTATGTTTTAATTTGTCGCCTTGTTGACAGTAAATACCCTAATTACGAAGCTGTTATTCCAAAGGATAATCCAAATACATTAACTGTTGATAGAGTACAATTATTAAATAAAATTAGACGTGTAAGTTTCTTTGCTAATCAATCTACTAATCAAATTAGACTTAGCATTACTGGTCAAGAGTTAACATTAAGTGCAGAAGATTTAGATTTTACTAACGAAGCTCACGAAAGATTAAACTGCTCCTATGTAGGAGATGACCTAGAAATTGGATTTAACTCCAAATTCATTCTTGAGATGTTAAACAATCTTACCAACGAACAAATAATGATTGAACTTTCTACTCCAGGAAGAGCAGGAATAATCCTACCAGTAAATAAGGAAGAAACTGAAGAAGAGATTTTGATGTTAGTTATGCCAATTATGCTTAACAATTAAATAATGAAATAAAATACTAATAGAAAAATCTGCAAATGCAGATTTTTCTATTTATAACCATATTATGATGAGCCTACTCTTTATAAACCTTTCCATATCTGATATAATTGATATATTATTGGTGGCTTATCTTATTTACACTTTTTATACTCTAGTAAGAGGAACTGCTGCTTTAAATATTTTTGTCGGTCTTATATCAATTTATTTTATTTGGAAACTAGTAGGAATGCTACAAATGAGAATGTTAGATGAAATTCTTGGACAATTTATTAGTGTTGGAGTAATTGCTCTCATTATTGTTTTCCAGCAAGAAATACGAAGTTTCCTTGTTATGCTTGGGAAACTCGGAACTGAACATAATAAATACTTTCGTTTTCTGAAGAAAATACAAAATCAAGACAATAATATTGATTCTGACAGTATAATTGAATCAATGAAAAATATGTCAAAGACTTTAACAGGCGCTTTGATTGTAATTACTAGAACCAACGAACTAACAGAGATTGTGGAAACAGGTGAAGAAATAAATGCTAAAATTTCAGCAGCACTAATTGAAACTATATTCTATAAAAACAATCCACTACACGATGGAGCAATTATTATTACAAATAATAAAATAATAGCAGCACGTTGTGTGCTTCCAGTTAGTAAGAGCCATAGCATACCTGCTGATTACGGACTAAGACACAGAGCCTCAGTTGGTGTAACACAAAATACTGATTGCCTTAGCCTTATTGTTTCTGAACAAACAGGTCATTTTGCCTACTCAGAAGCTGGAGAGCTTTTTACTAATGTTAGCATCGAGGACATTAGGGCAGTTTTGGAGAAGAAGGAGGAGTAAGGATTTCAGATTAACGATTTCAGATTGACGATTTAAAAAATAACAATTTAAGAATGAGGGTTTTAGCCCGTATACTTTACCCTTTACTCCCCAATTCCCTTCTTAACTCCCAAACTAAACCATCTTCCTGGCTGCATTACATTTCCATAATCTTGGTACTCTACATTAAAAATATTAGAAATATTTGCATAAAAATGTAATTGCTTTATCTCCCAATTTAATTGAATATCCAATAATGTATATGAACTATAATTTTGTGGTGTTTCTGTTTTGCTGTCTGTATCATACAATAAGTACTGCCCTACCCTTTGGTGATAATG
>QMPB01000332.1 GCA_003648395.1 Bacteroidota bacterium | reverse complement strand
CTTTTTCGATAGCATGTGGACAAAAATCACATTTATCTACAGTGCCCTTAATACTTGGCATACCTGCATGTTCTGGTGTTGACATATTCTGAGTCATACCCATGTTCATAGTAATTTCACCTTGATTATGTTCTTCCCAATTAAATACTCTCGCTGAATAAGGACAAGCTGCCATACAGAACCTACATCCTATACAACGATCATTATCAACTAATACCAAACCATCTCTTCTTTTAAAAGTGGCATCTACTGGACAAACTGTAACACAAGCAGGTTGATCACAATGTTGACAAGTACTTGGCATCCAGTATGGAGCAGTATCATTAGACTCCTGCATTTTATAAACCTTTAGCCAGGCATTTTTACCAGTAATATTATGATGCTTATTACAAGCACTAACACATTTTAATGCATTCTTACATCTTGCCAAATCTATCACCATTACAAATTTTCTATTAGGAATACCCTCCCTAATCTTTTTTGAATCTAATGGTAAATGTAAATCTTGAGCTGGTTTAACATAAGCTTTATCAATTTCTACAACTTCTCCCTCAGGGGACAGTAATTTAACTTTTTCACCTGTTTCATCCACATCATCTTTCTGAAAAGAGGCAATGGCTAAAGCAGTTGCAGAGAATGCGCCTAAAGCAATTCCTTTTTTAAGGAAACTTCTGCGGCTATTTTTGGCATTATTATCTTGTTCTTCCATGTTTTAAGAAAAAATTATTTTTAAAATTTGATAAAGAAAAAGGATTAGATTTTCTTTTTAAAGAGTGATCTAATCCTTTAAGGTTGGTTGGAAGTTAATTGTTAGTAAGCTCCCCTTCAATTAATAAATCAATCAGTACTCTAAAAATTATAAAGTCTAGTTATATTAAACCCTAGCATGAAATCACCGTTAAAGAAATCATTACTATTAAACATATAATTGTCTTGTGGTACAATTCCATGATAATTAGTAACAAATAATTGGAAAGCATGCGCTGAAGTTCCAAATTCAACACCAAAACTTAATCCTGGGTGAGGGTTATCTTTCATAAACTCTGTAAGAGGTTGGCTATAATCTATCATGATAGCAGTATTTGGACTAATTTTATATCGTCCTCCCAAAGAAAAAGCTACCATATCGTTTCTCATAGTATTCTCAACTACATTAAAGTGTGATAAACTCAAAGTACCCGATGCTGAGAATTCAGGAGAAAATCTTCTTGTCACAATTAGTTGATTAAAAAATGACCAACGATCCTCTAAATGTTCAAAATTCTCTTTTGGAAGAGCACTTATAGTAAAATTACCATAGTACGATACACTAACAGGCATTTTCTCTGATCGAGTTTGTCTAAGTATCGCTCCTTTTAAATTAAAATCTTGATATCTACCATCTTTAGTTGTACCAAATCCAATAGTAACTCTTTCATGGATACCGTAAGCAAGGGCAAGTCTTATATTAGAAAGTCCCCACATTCCTGCCATATCATTTTTATCGTCATTAAAAACACCAAATCTGTGTTGCATCTGTACTTCCATTGCTTTTTTACTAAGAACAACGTTACTAGCATTATCAATAATTAAAGTGCTTTCAAAAGCAGGGCGCTCTAATTTTTCTTTTACTTTTTTTGGAATAGAATCATTCTCTTGATTTGCACCATCTTTTTGTGAAATCGCAATAAAAGGGAGCATCAAAAAAATAAAAAGTATTGTTATATAATTTTTCATATCTATCTTCTTAAATATTAGTTATTTAAAGCTCCTTGATTAATCCAATCTCTTACCAAGTCAATTTTAGATGAAGGCCAACCTGCGCCAGGAGGCATTAGTTCAACACCATCATTTATAAGAGATTTATATAAGATACTTGCATCTGCATTTTCTGGAATAACATATCCATTTAATAGGTTGTTATAAGAATTGTCTGCCATATTAGGCTCATCTCCTCCTTCTTTATGACATCCCGTACATTGTACCCAAAGAGGAACAATATCGTTTTGATAAGAGACAAGTTCTATATTGCCACCATCATCAGGGTCATTAGGAACATAATCATCTTCTGGGAAGGCATCATAGTAACAGGAGTTCATCCCTATTGCCAAGAAAACCATCATTAATATTCGAATTAATTTTTTCATTTTACATGTTTTAAATTAAAAATCTTATACAAAAACTCTAAAAGTGCAGATTAAATTAATCTGCACTTTTTTGAATAAGATTATTCTTCAATTTTCATTGTTAAGAAGTTTGATTGCGCGTGACCAATAGCAGCGTTGTTAAAAATCACTAATCCAAAAGGTGTTTCTGTACCAAATACAAATTCAGCATCTGTAGGATCTCCTGTATTCAATTTTCTTCTAATTTCTAATTGCCATCCAGAACCTATATGTTTAGCTCTAACTTGCACTTCAGATCTTTGGTCGTTTCCTTGTCCACCTGGGTTAATAATGACACTTGGCATTCTTTTATTTCCAAATCCTTGTGCGTAAGAAGGGTCTCCGTTAGGATCAAGAAGTGTATTATTTGCCAAGGTCAATACACCATCAACAGCAACACCTGTAACTGCTACTGCAGTTCCATTGTCAATTTCTGCTTGTGTAATCCAATAATAATTTTCCCTACTTGGAATTACATATTTAGGACTGCTTAAATCAGTTATTGCATCTGTAAATTTCATACTAGTACTATAAGGTGAAATTCCTTCATCATTTTTTCTTCCGTTTGCTGAAGCCATACCTTCATCATCTTCCCACTGAACATAACCATCATCACAAGCTCCTGCCAATGCATGTCTGTCTCTTTTCCAATGCCAGAAATCAGTTAGTTCACCTTCATTTTTCATGTAGTGTCTCGTAACTTTTTCTCCTGGTTGAGGGTCTGCTAAATTACTATGACAAGTAACTGTACAAGTTCCTCCTGCAAATCCTTCAGGATTTCCTATAGGAAACATAAATCCAAATTTATCTTCATAAAATTTGTCATTATCATGGTTTGCATATTTGTTTTCTTGTGTCCATTTACTTGTTACAGGATCAAAATACCATGATTGTCTGTCTTTACTATCGTTATCATCTTCCCATTCAAATAATAAATATAAGAATTCTCCATCATGACCACCTCTAAGAGAATATTTAATACTTTCTCCAGTATAAGGGTCCATTAAATCTAAAGGTTCTAATGATACATCACCGTTACTTGAACCATTTAAAGTTATAATTCTATCACCTGCAGGAGTAACATGTGCTGTGTTTAAAAGAGGTCTTGCCTCACTCCAAACTGCATCAACATCCCCATCAAAATTAGGTGCCGTGGTAAATCTTTTAACTAATAATGTATCAAGACTTGACCCTACTCCTTCTTCAATTGGTTCGTAGTCGCAATCAGTGTCTGGTGCATCATCATGCGTACAGTTTACCAACAGTGTTGTGATAAATAATGTTGCAAAAAATAATTTGATTGTTCTCATAATAATAATTTTAAAATATTTAATTTATTGGTTTGTAAATTCTATACAAAAGTCTGTAACAAAAGTTACATAGCATATGATTTTTGTCATAGTATCATAATTATAAAACAAATTCTGTGATCTTTTTTTGAAAAATATTATTTGACACTTTTCCTTTAAAGTTTTTATAATAAAAAGGCCATACCTGCAATTATAGCAGTTATGACCTTTTAAAATCAAACAATTAAATATATTTAAAATCCCTTAATCTAAAGCCTCTATAGAGTTTTGAATAAGAGCTTTAGCATAGGCTGGATTATGAACACCTTCACTTTTATCTTCCATTACAAATAAATAATTCCAGGCAGCTTGTGCTTCTAGAATAGTAAAAGTTGCACCTTCACCAAATGAACCATTATTAGGGTGACCATCGTGAATTATTCCATGCACTTCAAGAGTAACAGGATCTCCATTACCATCAAGTACTATAATGGGGTCTCCATTTGCATCTAATACTAAATCACCATTACCATCAACTTCAAATTCATATTCCCATCCAATTACGTTTTCTAATGAAACTGCTAACATATCCATATCTGATGCTAATCCTGAAACTTCACTAGGAACACCTCCAGTGTGACATGTAATACATGCATTATCTGTTGGCCACATACTATGACTTCCATCTAATCCATTAGTAGTAGCTTCCATATGACAGTTAACACAAGAGGAACTAGTTCTATGAGTAGAAGATGCTATTCCTGGATAACTCACAGAGCCAGAAATTAATGCTCCCTGTATACCCTCTAACATTGTCGATTGTGGCCCGTGATGAGGCCCCCAATGCGAACTAGTTACAGTAAATGCCCCATTTCCATCATCTGTAGGTGTAGCTGTTCTTGGTTGATGACACTGAATACAAGAATTACTAGTATTTCCATAATCTATAGTATAGGTCTCATCAACAATTAAGTGTAAAGCCTCAATATTTCTCAACGCGTAATCTGGTCCATCAGTTATAAAATCAAATGTATCATGATCACTATGACAGGTGGTACATGAAATTTGTGTTGGAATAACAGCAGCATCTTGAATAGCTCCTGTTTCTTGAAATTCTATAAATCCCTGGCTGGTATGACATTGGGCACAATAAGTTCTATTTGTATACTCTGCTAATGTCTGACCTGTATACATCATGGTTTGAATACTATGTAATGATATGTTATATGCTGCAGTTATAGAGTCTCTATGGCTATTAGAGTGACAATTTACACATGAAGCAGTTCCTTCAATACCATCTGCTCCGTCTGCTCCATCTGCACCATTAGCCCCATCAACCCCATCTATTCCATCCACAGCTTGATAAGGGTCATGAGTACACTGAATAAATAATAAACTTGATGTTATTAACATCAAGAAACCTAATAATTGAATTTTTTTCATAATAAAATAGATTTTAACGGCTTATAACACATTAATTATAAGAAGAGTACCAAAGTTATGTGACAATTGTTACATAGAATATGATAAATATCATCTAATAAATAGATTTAAAATATTCCTTTAGTTAATTGATAAAATTTAATCAAAAAAAACCGCAACTACTATTATTGCAGTTGCGGTTTATACAATCAAATTATTATTTATATAGCTACTTTTCTGTTGCCAATTTTTTTTCTTCCCATAACAATATTCCACCATCCATATCATAAATTTTAGTAAAACCCATTTTTTTTAATTTTTTTGCAGCATCAGCAGATCGACCACCCACTTTACAATACACATATACAGGTTTATTCTTATCTAAATTCTTAATTTTTTCATTAAAATCTTCATCGGTTACGCAAATATTTTGAGCACCCGTTAAATGACTTTCTATAAACTCTTCCTTGGTTCTAACATCAACTAACTGTATAGTTTCATTACTATGAACAGCATCATAAACTTGTTGTGGAGAGATTAACTCAATCTCATCTGTTGTTCCCGTATTTGCAGAAGCATCTTTACAGGCTTGAAAAGTAAAAGATAGAATTATTAAGATTATAAATAATAGATTTTTCATTGTAAAAAATATAATGGTTAGCATTGGAAGAGCTATTCCTCAAATGTTAATATTATTGAAAATTTAATAATACTAGTTAAATAGACGTGAAAAATATAGAAATGTTACAATAGTATATAATAAAAAAATCCCCTTCGCTAAGCGAAGGGGATTTTATATATTAAGTGATAGAGTTATTACTCTTTAATCAAGCGTTTTATAACACTTGCTTGTTCACCAGTAATCTGCACCATATATACACCTGTTGCAAATTCAGAAATATCAATCACTTT
>QMPB01000331.1 GCA_003648395.1 Bacteroidota bacterium | reverse complement strand
GGACCACTAAACATTGGGTCGTTGGGACGAATCTCATCCTGTAATTCGAGCAAAAAGTTAGCATATTCCTCTGTTATATTTGAAAGTATCAATGTAAAAGTATCACCTGGCTGCAGTTCATCCTCATAAAGCATTAATACAACAGCACCGGCAGTATAATTTCCGTTATATAGCCTATCATCACTAATATTTAACCTCGACACACTATCAGTAATAATTGTACCATTCCTCATACCGTTAAACATATAAAAATCTGTTGAAGGTGGCTCCCATGCATACAACCTCACCATCCACCTACTGGCCTTTTCATTTAATTCAACTACTATTGAGTCGATATTATCGGCAAGTATTGGCATTGTTTCATTTGCTGAGTAATTTACCGTACCATTTATTGGCTGAGCTAGTTTTATACTTAAATCATATGTAGTTCCTGATACTCCAATATAGTTTGAAGGTGCAAAATAGTAGCCAATATTATTAGTATCTTCAATAAATTGAACAGAAAAGCTACCATCATCAACCATAACAGTTGCACCAGTTACATCAGGGGGAGGTTGATTTGAGAAATAGTCGGCTGATTTTGTTAACCGTATATATTGGTTCCCCAACTGTGGTGTAATATTTCCTGATACTACAAGTCTGGTATATGTTGTTCCCAAATCAATATCTATTTTTTCAGTACATGAGCTTAAAAACAAACCACCCATTATTACTGCCATAAATATATTCATGCTCATGCGCCGAGAATACGTATCTGATTTTAATGCAAAATATTCTAACCTTCTAGTTATTATACTCTGCTTCCAACTTTCTATTATTTCTCTTTTTAACATATTAAAATTTAAAATTATACGTGAATGAAGGAATTATTCCAAATAAATATGTCATTTCAGCATATGTAACATCGGGAGTATCAGGTTCACTCTTAAAATTAATCATATATGCATTATGGCGATTATAGGCATTATAAATAGAAATATTAAACTCATTATGCCACTTTTTACCAGATTTATTTTCGGGTTTAAAAGTAACTGACAAATCTAAGCGATGATAATCTGGCATTCGGTAACTGTTTCTATCTGAGTAAACGGGAATTATTGTATTGTTATACTCAAATCTCCCAACAGGGAAAGTTACTGGTTGACCTGTTGAATAAACCCATGTAGCTCCAAAACTTATATGTTTATTCAGTATGTAGTTTGCAACTATTGAAACATCATTTGGACGATCGTAGGGAGAATCATAGGATTTATTATCATTAATACCATCTATTTCTCTGATTGACTTTGAGAAAGTATAACTAGCCCATCCTGTTAATTTCCCAGTAGCTTTTTTTACCATTACCTCTACCCCATAGCTCCATCCTTTGCCTCTCAACATTTCTCCTTCCATATATTTGTTTAGCAATAAATCGGCATGATCCTTAAAGTCGATGGCATTGTTGGTTTTTTTATAATACGCTTCCGCAGATGTTTCGAACATCCCACTTTTAAAATTACGGAAATAACCTAAGGCAATCTGATGGCCAATCTGAGGTAGAATATTTGGACTTGCAGGAAACCATATATGTAATGGCGATCCGGCAGTTGAATTTTGAGCTTGCTGTATATATTGTATATTTTTTGAATAGCTGGCTTTTATCGACGATACTTCATTTACAATAAAAACAGCACCTAACCTTGGTTCAAATCCAGTATAAGTATTAAAAAAGTTACCACTACTATATGTTGTTGAATCAATAACAGATCCTGCATTATCATAATTAAAAATAGTTGCCGAACCAATATTATTAAACATACTCACTCTAACACCATACTTAAGTATAAAAACAGAACCTAGTTTTTGCTCATTTCCCAAATATATAGCGCTCTCAAGTGCATAGTTATTTGGAAGCGAATATTTTGTGATGAACGACTCCTCTCCAATACCCTCAATGGTTCCAGGGAAGAAAGTGTGATGCATCATTGATATTCCAAAAGTAATTGTGTTATTTGAATTCATATACCAGGTATAATCACTTTTTAAATTATAATCAGTTAGCGATGATCCCCAGTTAAATGCTCGTGAATTACCTTCGGGAATACCAAGGTCGTAGTTAAACCTACTAGCAACAAAAGCAGTATTGGAAAATAGCTTTTCATGAAATATATGATTCCACCTTATGGTACCTGTTGAATTTCCCCATGTCATACCAAATATACCATTTTTGAATACATCTTTTCCCATGTAACCTGATAAAAATATGCGGTTATTTTTGTTAATGCTATAATTTACTTTACCATTAAAATCATAAAAATAGAGAACATTATTTCTAAGATTTTCATTACTTGAAAGCAATAAAAACACATCAGCGTATGACCTTCTAGCTGCTACCATAAACGAAGCCTTATTTTTAGCAATTGGCCCTTCAAGCATTAATCTACTAGATATCAAACCAATACCACCATTACCATGAAATTCTTTAATGTTCCCATCCTTCATTCTAACATCTATTAAAGATGCAAGCCTACCACCGTATTTTGATGGTAAATCACCTTTATAAAGCTCTACACTTTTAACAGCATCATTATTAAATACAGAGAAAAAGCCCATCAAATGGCCTGAGTTATACACAGTAGCTTCGTCAAGAAGTATTAAGTTTTGGTCGGGAGATCCACCTCGTACACTTAATCCAGATGAACCCTCAGCTACAAATTTTACACCAGGCAATAATTGAAGAGCTTTTATTAAATCTATCTCGCCCATTAATGCAGGTATAGCCTGAATAGTTTTACTACTTATCTTATTCACACTCATTTGAGAGCTAATAATATTAGCATTTGCAGATTGCTCAGTAATAACTACTTCATTAAGTTGTTCGCTAGCACTAACCATTTCAATATTGATAGTAGTATCATTCATTAACCTAATATCAATAACCCTATCAGTATATCCTAAAAATGAAAAAACAATTTCATAATTATTAGCAGGCAAGCTGATAGAATAATAGCCGTAATTATTTGAGGATGAACCTATTTTCAAGTCTTTTATAAAAATAGTTGCCCCCGGTAACGACTCGCCATCCTTGCTATCGGTTATATAACCACTTATGGTTTTTGTTTCAACCGGCGATGCAGCCAAAACAAAAGCTGCAAACAATATCACAAATGACAATATATATTTCTTATTTATTTTCAAGAGCAATTTTTTTAAGAGATATTCCTTCAAGTTTTTTTTCAACGGCTTATTATCACTATCCAACAATAAAGTTGAGTAAAATTTGCCAGCTTCCATTTGTAAAAAAGGAATAACACCAACAAAACTACCTAAAACAACGCCATCATTAATTTCATTTATATGGAATATTATTGCATAACGATTTTTAAACAAAGGTAGTATAACATCTGCAGCAAAAATATACATTATTATATATGAAAAGGCACAATATTTGAGTGCATAATAGTAAACCGCAACTTTGTTAGCTATTTTTTATATGAAAAAAGAAAAACAAAAGCTTATATATGCATTAGCCATTCCTTTTGGATTGCTATTTATTATGTGGGTTATAAAACTAATTGAATATAGTTTCGACATTAGTTTTGGTACTCTTGGTAACTATCCGCTTAATATAAAGGGGATTCAAGGTATTATTTTAATGCCTTTTATACATGGTAGCTGGGAACACCTTATGGCTAATTCGGTTTCATTTATTGTTTTATCCTCAGCTCTTTTTTATTTCTACGACAATATATCTGTGCGTGTACTTATTGGAATATGGATTCTATCAGGTATTTGGGTTTGGTTTGGAGGTAGACCATCATGGCATATTGGCGCAAGTGGAATAGTTTATGGTCTTGCTAGTTTTTTATTTGTAAGTGGTATTATTAGAAAAGATAAACGACTTGCAGCCTTAGCCTTAATAGTAACATTTTTATATGGAAGTTTAATTTGGGGAGTCTTTCCTGATTTCTTCCCAAAGGAAAAACACATAAGTTGGGAAGGACATCTTGGTGGTGCTGTTGCAGGGCTTATTCTTGCCATATATTACCGCAATTCAGGACCTAAACAAAAACAATTCTCATGGGAACTTGAAGAAGATGATGATAATGATAAAAACCCATATTGGGATATTGAGAAGAATAGTTCACATACATAGGGCTTTTTAAACAAGTATGGGTTTGCCCCCTGATAACAATACCAATATTACCCTGAAATGAGCTTTATAATTCCATAACAATAGTTACAATTATGGAATTATCAATAATACAAATCGGAAACTCGAAAGGTTTTAGACTCAGTAAGACTTTGCTAGAAAAATACAACATTAAAGATAAAGTTGAACTTATTCTAGAGAAAGGGCATATGATTTTAAAGCCTATCTCCTCACCAAGAAAAGATTGGGAAATTGCGTTTAAGGAAATGAACGAAAATGGTGATGATCAACTATGTAATATACCCCTAGCTAAACCACTTTTCTAATTTCTTTTTAGTTTTATCAAAGGACGTTTTTTCCCAAATCATCTCAAAACCATTCCAAAAAACTCTTATTTTTTCGCCACCATCTTTATAAATGATAAACCTTATATCCTCAAATTCGATATAAACATTATTAACATTAATATCAGCAGAAATGTATTTTTTATGACTTTCCATAACCATGTCAATACGATCAAGCATATCCTTAGCTTTACTCAAAGGAATATATCTAAAAGCATAAGCACTACCCACATAACCATTAGCATCTTTATTATTGCCAAAAAAAGCTAGCAAAAGTCCTCTTTCATTAATATCATTGCAATTAAATGCAACAGAAATAATACCCGTACCATTATCAGAAGCTAGGGCTTCTGTTTCAAACTTTATTTCTTTGGAATTTGCTGGTCCAATTATAAAATTTACAATAAACTCTTTGGATCTAAACTCGCTTATTTCCTTTGCTAAATCTTTTTTATCAGCATCTGCCGAAACAAAGCTAAGAGCAGATATACCAGTTGGTATTACAAGTTCATTAGTATCTTGCGAGAACAAGTAATTACTAAAAAAGATAATAATTAGAATAAATATGGTTTTTTTCATGACTATATATTTTTAGCTATAAATGATACTTTACAAATATAGCAAAAATATTAAATCAAAAAATACCAAAAGATTCACAAAATATTGAATAGATGTTAAATTCCAAATGGCAATTTTCAAATAACAAATAAATTCCAATTTTTCAATTTTCTAAAACTCAAATCCGTTTAGGTCATTGGTATTTAAATCATTGTGATTTATTTGTGATTTGATGTTTGTAATTTGTTATTTAAATAATTACTAATCCCCAGATTTATATCTTAATAGCAAAAATACCCCTACTCGGGCGCATTTGCAATGCGTTCGTTTAAGAAACAGTTTTAAAAATTTAGTACTAGCACAACGCCGTTGTTAGTTGCCACAAAAGAAAGGTTAGCATTTCTGCTAGTCATTTCCATTGAATTTTTATTATTTCTTTTTTTAACTCCTGACGATATCCAAACAGGTAACCCAATAATAAATAAACCCAACTCAGAAATATACGAAATATTTTACAAAAAAAACTGCAAATATAACGTAGTTATTGGCGTTTTCTTAAAGCCACCATCTAATAAGATTTTGCAAATACTACACGCTGTTTAGAAGGTTTTCCAGTTAAAATACAAAGACCTTCTTCAAATTTTTCATCCACAGGGATTACTCTTATTGTTGCTTTGGTTTTTTCTTTTATCAGTTGTTCTGTCTCTGGTGTACCATCCCAATGAGCATTAACAAATCCACCTTGTTT